>DATBXH010000889.1:0-3126 GCA_036514375.1 Bacteroidales bacterium
GCCTGGTATGGAACGATATTTCGCCATCCAGTTGTGTACTTGTTTCAGGTTTCAGATTATTGTTTCCTACCTCGTAACGGAAGGTACCCTCGTGCAATCCGTTCGACGAAAGCTCTGCAATGTTAGGTGCACGGTAGCCTCTTCCAAGGTTTGCTTTCATGTCAAATGATTTATTGATATTCCAGGTCATGCCGAGTGCTCCTGAAAATGCGGACAGATTCGTTTTGAATGCATTGAAAATAAGAGAATCGTTCGCCAGCTTTAAACCATGAATATCAATAGCTCTTGTATCGTAACGCACTCCACCGTTGAATGTAAAACGTTCAAGCGATTTTTTGAGGTAGATAAATCCCCCCAGATCCTGAAGCTGATAATCGGGTATCAGGTAATCTGTTCCCCTGTTTACGTTAGATTGCACCATACCTGCAATGCCGATAGCCGGTTCCCAGCCGTTTTTCCTGGCAAACTGATATTTCAGATCGTATGTGAATGTGTTCAGATGAAAATAAAGCCCCGGAGTATCGGTCGATTCGGAATATTCACGTCTATCGTTTGTCTGGTAACCAATATTTAACTTCAGTTCATCATGCTGGCGAAGGATAAAGTTATTGAGCCAGGTTATTTTTTGATGAGAGACGTTTTGGTATGGAAGCTGTAACGTCCGTGTATTTAATAAATCATTCGGTACGATTTTTCCGTACTGGTCGACAAACTTACCTGTGGTGGAATCGCGTGCACCGTCAATAGCACCGATATGCGCATCATAATAACTGAGGTGGATATGTGAGTAGCCCCAGGGTTTGTTGAGACCAAACATTCCTGAAAAATCCCTTTCGTTAAACGCAGAGTTATATACATATTCCGTGGGTGTTTGAAAGGATGCTGCATTTTTATATGTTCCTCTTAATTTCCAGACAAAGCCGTTCAGGTTACCCTCGTTCATTAAAGAATTGGATGATAAACCATTATTGGTAGAGTAATCCGCCGATAATTCGGAATCAATATGTCCCGCGTGTGCCGGTGTAGGTTCCAGGATATTGATCACTCCACCCAAAGCATCCGATCCATAAAGAAGGCTGGCCGGACCTTTCAGAATCTCCACGCGGTCTACGGCATATTGGTCGATTTCCAGGCCATGCTCGTCGCCCCATTGGTTTCCTTCCTGCCTCACTCCATCCACCAGGGTAACTACATGATTATATCCAAGCCCGCGAATAACAGGTTTTGAAATTGCACCGCCTGTAGTAATGGCAGAAACCCCCGGCACCGCAACCAGGGAGTTTGCAAGATTGGTAGTTGGTATGGTATGCAATTCCCTGGAGTTGATGGTAGCAATTGCTACGCTTGTCCGTTTAATATCACTGGCTACGGCACTACCTGTTACCACCACTTCCGACACTTCAATCGGTGAACTCGCCATTTCAAAATTAAATTTGGTTGTTTTTGAGAAATCAACGGTTTGTGTCAGGGTCTGGTATCCTACAAAACTAATCTGTACCATGAATTTTCCGGCCGGGAGATTTGTGATATGAAAGGTACCGCTTTGGTCTGTGATAGCACCGGTTTTTAAGTCCGGAATATAGATAGTGGCACCAGGTAGTGATTCTTTTGTAGTGGCATCGACTACCTTCCCTTCAAAGGTGATTTTGGTGTTGACATCGGCGGAAGCTACAATCGTTGGGGTTACGATGCTACATAGTAATATTAGGGTAATAAAAACAGAAACATATTGGGTCTTCATAATTATAATAATTGATTATAAACAAACAACCTGGTACATACTTTCTCTTCATGAAAGTATGACGCGAATTTTATTGATGAATTATTGATGATGAATGTGTGGAAAATCCGTTAAGATTTTCCTCTGACGGAATTAGCAAAAGGGAGGTCCGCGCTGTTCTCTTCTCGAATAAGAGTCAGTGACTAACGGATTGCAATAATATGCGGATAATAATAAACGGGTAACTTTGATTGGCGCCGGTTGTAATTTGGCAGAAGCCAGAAACCGGGCAAATTCTGTTTTCAGGATGAGACAATGAAGGTGGCTTTGTTCCAGGGTCTGTGCCTGGTCTTTTTTCAAATTATCAATGCTGTCCTGGTGATGGTATAAAGCATGGATATACTCTACCGGGATTGTAACAAGACTCATCAATCCCGCGAGAAAACCTATGAGGAGAAGCTGCGATAATCTTTTCATTGTTCAGAAACCTGTTTCCACCTATAAACGTTCATCTCCTGATTATGTTTTAGAAACCGGAAGACACATTTAATCACAAAAGTAAATGCAATTGTTGCATTTACGATTATTTTTGTACTTAAATTTTGTTAAAAACATTTTCAATTTATTGTGATAGAGAAAGGTGTAAAGGATCGTTCTTCCAAACATACTAGCCTTGCTAAATTGGCTGACTTTTTGAAAAGATGTGGTCTGGATGGTTTCATTCTGAGTTTGATCGGAATGATTGTGCTGGCATCGATCTGGCCGGAAGTAGGAAGCTCGGATGGCTTATTACCTTTGTCAGCGATCGCGAATTACGGAGTGTCTCTTATATTTTTCTTTTACGGGTTACGCCTGAATCCGGAGAAATTGCGGGCAGGTTTAAGTAACTGGAAACTTCACAGTGTTGTACATATTTCAACCTTTATTATTTTTCCTTTAATCGTATTGTCAGGCAAATTGATGTTTGATAAAACGAACAGCGATTTGCTCTGGTTGGGAATATTCTACCTGGCTACGCTCCCTTCCACCGTATCGTCGTCTGTGGTGATGGTTTCCATTGCGAAAGGAAATCTGCCCGCAGCTATATTTAATGCAAGTATATCAAGTCTTGCCGGAGTTTTTATTACGCCTTTGTGGATGGGGATTTTTCTTCATTCAACGGTTAATGATTTTCAGCTCTGGAGTGTTATCGGAAAATTAACTGTTCAGGTTCTTTTACCCGTCATACTGGGAATTGTACTTCATACAAAATTTGGAGCATGGGCCGAGAAACACCGTAAAGCACTCCGTTATTTTGACCAGTCCATCATTCTGCTAATTGTTTATACTTCATTTTGTGAGTCGTTCGCCAGGCAAATGTTTAAAGGTTACAGCATCATTCATCTTACGACAATAGCAATTTCGAT
>DATBXH010000890.1:0-5593 GCA_036514375.1 Bacteroidales bacterium
CTTTGACCTTAAAAAGCTTATCGTTACTGAGTTTATCAATATCCAAAACAACAAAGCCGGAATACGTTTTTAAGTATTCCAGCTTACGGCCTCCGGCGAAACTCCCCGAAGGGGTGAACGCCGGAAGCGATTTTTTATAATTTTCAAACCCTGCCTGGTTACCTGTGGTTAAATAATCACGAAGTTTCTCAATTTGTTTTTTCCATGCACCTGAGCCGATGGCCTTCAGCGTATCGTCGAGCTGCTTGTCAGCAATTGGCTCGTTAAAGTTTTTAAAGAAGGTTACTAACGGCATACCTTATGTGTTTTAATCTATTTACCAATCTTGGTTTTAAATTCAGGAGCAAAAGCACGGTTGTAGTGCTGTTTTAGAAGCTCCTCAATATCGCCATACCGGTAATAAATTTTGCCGCCAATCTGGGAAAAGGCAATTTTACCTTCATCGCGCCAGTTTTGGGCTGTGCGTTTACTAATGTTCATTAACTGAACAAATTTGTCATTGTCTACAAATTGGTCGGGATTTGGACCTTTCAATGACAGGTTGTTTGAGATGTCGTCCAGACGTTTGCTTAGTTCCTGGTACTGCTCTTTTGAAAAAATAATTTCTTCCATTTGCTTTAAGAATTTAAAATTTTGAAGCAAATAAAAAGAATGAAAAAATATTTAGTCGGGCAAAAGCAGGCAAAAACGGGCAAATTTGCCTATTTTTTTAGTTTAGCATTGGAAAAATATCAATAATATTCATATAATCAATAACATACATATTGAATAGGATGATAGATGGTTGTATGAGATGTTGTATACAAATACGTTTGTCGCAAGTTGGGCGTTTTTCGATTTTACCTGGACTAAGTGTAGATTGTACAGTACTTAGGGAAATATTTTTGCCATCTTTTCCCAGAAAATTCTGTACAATTACGTTGGCAACTTCCGTAGGAGTGTTGTCAATAAAGGGTTTTCCTTCGGGCATAAACTCATAAAGCATCCGGTAGAAAAAGTCGACTAAAATATTTGTATTTCCATTAATACGCAGTTTATCAGGCTTTTTGTCTGAGGCAAACGAGGCAAATTTGCCTGCTTTTGCCTCCTCAGAATTTGGGTGAAGTTTTTCAATTTCTTCAATTTTTCGTAGTTCAATATCAATAAGGGTTCCGAATGATTTGTTTGCAGCAACAGAGCAAATATTCTCGGATTGCAGAAAATCGGCTTTAAGCTCAATTAAATACTCTTTTTTGGCAGTAAACGAATCCAGCTTTTGAAGGTCGAATTTGACCATGTTAAAGTCAAATTTACTTGGATTACCTGCAGGAATTATTTCATCCCAATTGATGAGTTGAGTTTTTAAAGGTTTACGAACGTGTTTTAAATCAGCCCTGCAAACCTGAATATTCATATCAAGTTTGTACAAAATTGATTGTTTATATTCATCGTCAAAGTAATCTGAATTAATATCTACCAATGTTTCTAGATGACCTAACCATTCTGTTGGCTTTTTTACTTTACTACATTGATACTCTAAAAAGTCGAGCAACTCAGATTTACAAAGCTCCGTAACCTTGTACAAAATACTTTCACAATATGCATCCATTAAAAAAATGCCATCTTGGATAAAGTTTGATGGACAATTTAACCCCATTGCGGAAATTTCAAACTTGCCTGGTTCGGACTGTGCAAAGTCAATAACGGGATGTTCAGAAAAAGAAACGGTTTTAATCTTAAAAGACTTAGAATCCATGAGAGTTTTATTTTAAAGTTTTTACGAAATTATAAGTAAACTTTAAAATCCTAATAATTATTTCATGGTTAATTAACTTAAAATTAAAGTGTTAGATAATAGGCTTGCATCTAATTACGTCAAATTGCTTTATATTTAATCGGTTAAAAGGGCAGGCTAAAACCTACCCAAAATTAGGTATTGAAAACCTCCATTGCTTTATCTAACTCCTCGTTTACGATTTTGGCATATATCTGGGTTTCCTTGATATTGGCGTGACCTAATAGTTTAGATACGTATTCGATGCGTATACCTTTGCGTAATGCCCATGTAGCAAAGGTGTGACGTGAAGTATGGAAGCTGAACCGCCTTTTTATTTCGGCTTTTTCTCCAATAACCTTCAAACTTTTATTTATAGCAGTAATTGCAGTTGTTAACCTTGTGTACATTAAATTTGGGTCAGAAATGTCTTCCAAATGGTTCAAAATTGGGAAAACATAATGGTCGGGCGTGTTATCTTCCGTTTTGTACGAGTAGAGTATTTCGAGGGCCTTATTAGGTAATTTCACCGTTACAACCGATTTTGTTTTGTGCATTTTTATATGAACCCGTTCTCCATCGAAATGGGACCATTTCAACAGGAGTAAATCTGAAACCCTTAACCCTCCTGCATAAACAGCAAATACATACATATCCCGATGAACCTTTAGCCTTGTATTGCTTGGAAGTTCTACCTCTTCAAGTTTTTTGAGTTCATCTTCTAATAAAAACTCACGTTGGGTTTTCTCCATTTTCATTTGAAATTTATAGAAAGGATTGTCATTTCGGGTGAGAATGTCCAACCTAATTGCATCGTTAATGAGTTTACGAATAATTTTTAAATTGCCATGGGCAGTGTTTTGCGTGTTATTACACGTCGTTTTCAAATATTCTTCGTAGTCCTGGAGAAAAGAAACCGTTATATCGTCAAAATACAAGGGCTTATCATTACAATACTTTTTCATTTTATCAATAACAACCTTTGTCCGCTTGTAGGAACTTATATTGCCATCCTTTTTCAATGATTGCAAGTACTTGTCTGCAAATGGGAAAAAGTCAACGGGAGCAGCTCCGACAATCTTTTCTTTAATCTTATGAGAACTGATAGTTTTGGATTTTGTTTCCAGTTCGACGGCCACGCCTTCAGCATCGGCAATTCGCTGGGCTATCATGGCATTAAAACGTGCCGAATTTGGGTGCGATTTGCGCACTTTTCCAGCTTCTTCATTCCATTCGGAAGGTTTAATGTATAGGCCAAGTGAGATAAATTTGGCTTTTCGGTCCTTAATAAGTCGTAAATAAAGTGGTGCTAAACCTTTTTCATTTAGCTTGCTTGTTCGTAGTAAAACTTTGACTGTTGCCATATTCATTAATTTGCATTAAATTTACAAAATAATACAATACGGTACAACAATGGGTACAACTTTTCTTACATTTTGTAGCTTTTTTCGTCAAAAATTTGCATTATGCACTTTTGTAATTAATTGATAAATAATACATTTAAAGAAAAACGAAGTAAAAAAATGAAAATGGTATAGTCCCGCACGCTGCATACACGTGAACGATGGCTGCAATTAAAAAAACAGAATGATAAGGTATTACTTATTTTTGATTTTTCTCTTGTCTCTATTTTCATGCAAGGATAAAAAATTGACTTTTAAATTGCCAGATGATAAAGAAATTCAGGATGTTGTAATCTCAGCTTTAAAAACTGAAAATATTAAAAGTGATAGATTTGTACTTTATGACAGATTAATATGCTATGATTGGGACAAAGAGTATCCAGTTAAATGCTGGGAGAAAGACTCTTTTCCCAATGAATCACCAATTAATGTTATAATCCGTAAATCTGTTAATAATCCTTTGAATATATCCAATGATCTTTCCATAACTTACTTGAAATATATAGTTGAGAAAAATACTAATATCAAATTGACTACAAATGATACTTTATACTTTAGAGCTCAAATAGATTCTTGTTTATCAACAATCATCGATACTTTAAGAATTGACTCAATTAGAATAGTCGACAAAAAAATGGCCCGAGAATTATTTAAAGAGTTTAAGCTTATAACTGTTGTATCAAAGCCAATATTAAATATTGAGAAAAATATTGCATTTCTAAGAATATCCACTAGACTGAAAGGTACAGGCGGCGGGAATTGGATATTGTTGCAAAAAAGGAATAATGCTTGGATTAAAATAAAGGATGGAAACTATTGGAGTGCAGATTGAAAAAATTAACGAAAGTCAACATTTCATATATTTTATTGGGACTTCACAACCAATTCCTAGGACATTGCAACTATTTAAGTTTTGTGCACAGTGATATTGAAGCGCATTATTTCTCCCTGACAAAACAATTGCGTAATGTAAGCCATTTTCAGAACCCAATAAATAGTATTTGCGATTAATTGATAAATATATGATAACAAAGAGCCTGAGATTTTTAATTTTTGCATGGATAATGTTACTAATGTCAACCTGTGAGAAGGGTAATGACTTTCCCAAAAAATATGTTTTTGATTCTTATAATATAGGAGTTCTAAAAGCATATACCAAAACAGGAGAAATTACAGATACTCCAACGATTAATGATTTTATAGCAGAGAAAAAGAATTTTTTTTGGCAATCAGACCTTCAAATAAACAATTGGCATTTTGAGATTGAGATTATTTCTGACACATTAGCAAAGATTACTGATGCTGACACCTCAATTTACTATAACTTGATACGTAAAAACGGAATAGTATATTTTCAAGATAAAAATAGAATGTGGAATTCTGATGGTCCATTGACGGATGAGAGATTAAAATATTCACCTTTATATATAAGGTTTAGTCCATATACAAATGGAGGATATCTTTTTATTCCATGCTATTATATAATTGAAACGAGTGGCGAATTACATATGCCGTTTGCAAGCTACTTTGAAAAAATTTATGGAAGTACCGGAAATCTTATATCATACCAGGCGAAAGGAAATTATAATAATGTTTTTAATACTACCTATTTGAGCAAAGTACAGAACAGTGGCGATTTGATTGATACAATTGTATATCAAGATAATACGGTGATACTTAAAGAGAAATAAAAAAGAAAGACAAAATAAACGGCTTACAATTGGCTATAAAAATGATTAAACATTTTTTGTCTGACATGGTTGATTTTGGTAAGATCCAATTGTAAAGAAATTAGCCCCAATACAGTGTTGGAGTATATCCTACTTTCTATTTAATAGACAAGACGGGGAAGATCATTTATGCACATGTAGGTATCTTTTTTGGGAATTCGAAAAGTAAATTGATTGATAAGAATAAATAATTACTAAGCACAATTTTTGATAGTAGAGACGTGTCCCTGCCAAACACATCCGCAGATGCAAACGTAGGGACACCACATGTGGTGTCCCTACATGGCGTGCCTCTGCACAGATTGTTGCATCATGATATACATGTTTCATCAAAACAAAATACATTCTGACAAACCATTCCCTGATCATTACCCGTAACGGTTGACCAATTTTAAATCCGCATAGATCCGGTGGCACAGAAAGAATAATCACAGTTCCTGCATTACCGGGATAAAAAACATCTGAAAATAACACCCCATTAACTAACTTTTTGTAATTTAGCCTCAGACAAAACAAGTTAAACCGGCCAGAGAGACCAAATACCCCGCAATGACTATTACAATGAAACCATGATAAAGCGGAGAACGGGAAATAAAATCCTTTATATAGATAAATGGGATATGGGCGAAGGAATTCGGTTATATGTGTTAAAACTTAGATATAGGCGAAGTACGGTTATAAGAATGTTATGTGCCAGTGTAAAAATC
>DATBXH010000891.1:0-2571 GCA_036514375.1 Bacteroidales bacterium
AATGGAGTAGTGATCATTACCACCAAGAGTCCTCAGGGAGGTAAAACTACCGTGTCGTATAATGGTTGGGTACAAGTGAAGACCTTACCCAAAGAGTTATCTGTACTTTCTCCTTACGAATTTGCATTATTACAATATGAACTTGCCAGCTTGAGAGGTTCAACAGCTCTTAGCAGCTATAATAATTATTTCGGGGTTTGGGGTGATATTGATATTTACAAGAATTTGCAAGGTACTGATTGGCAAAAGCAAATGTTCGGTCAGAATACATTTTCACAGTCACACAATATCAGCGTGATGGGAGGTACCCAAACGACCAAGTATAATGTAAGTGTCACAAGAACGGACGATCCGGGTCTGATGGTGGGAACCGGTTATAAACGTACGAATCTTAATTTCAGACTTTCTCATGACTTGTCAAAACCGTTGACCGTTGAGTTAGGCGCAAGGCTCTCCGACACGGAAGTAGATGGAGCGGGAACTGCTAATTCCAATTCATCCACAAAAGTGCGCAGTGCAGTTACGTATCGTCCTGTTAATGGATTAGCGGATTTTATACCAGTTGATGTGGAAGATCTTTCGAATCAGCTGGACCTTACCAGTGGACTGGCCGATCCGGTGACTCTTGCCAACCAGAGCTATGAGAAGCAACCTCGTTTCTCATTGAATCTGAATAGTGCCGTGTCGTGGAGGATAACACCGAACCTGACCTTCAGATCCGATTTTGGAGTTGATTACAATTATAATAAGGATAACAGGTTCTACGGTCCGTTGACGACCACGGCAAAAAACAATGGGAACCTGCCTTTGGCACAAATCATTTCCACTACAAATCCCGGTTACCGGTGGGCAAATACATTTACGTATAACGTAACCGGACTCGGTGAAAAACACGATTTAAATATGTTGCTTGGTCAGGAAATGCTTAGTGAGTATACATCCACGATAACCAGTACCTCGAGGATGTTTCCTGCCGATATCGCTCCTGAAAAAGCATTGGCTTTGATGACCCTTGGATCGCAGGAATATACAGGAACAACTACGACACCAAACGAACGGCTTGCTTCTTATTTTGGCCGCGCGAATTATACGTTTATGAAGCGATACCTGATCACTTTTACGCTTCGTGCCGATGGTTCGAGCAAGTTTGCTCCGGGAAAACAATGGGGTTATTTCCCGGCTGCTGCAATTGCATGGCGTCTTTCCGACGAAAGTTTTATGAAAAGCTATGATTTTATTTCTGCTCTCAAAGTAAGAGCTAGTTTAGGCGAGGCAGGAAATAACCGTATCCCGGACGATAGTTACAGGCAAACGTACAAACTGGACTCAAGCAAGCCGATCGAGTTTAATGAAGTTCAGCAGCCTTATTATGATCCGGCATCAACAATTTTATATAATCCTGATCTGAAATGGGAGACAACCATTACACGGAATGTGGGGCTTGATTTTGGACTTTTTAAGAATCGTGTGAACGGAACCATGGATTTGTACTGGAATACTACCAAAGATCTGATAGTACAATCTACGGTGCCTTCTTATCTGGGTTATTCCACCCAATTCCGGAATATCGGGCAAACTTCTAACCGGGGAATCGAAATTACGGTAAATGGAGTTGCTGTAAATACGAAAGATTTTACGCTTTCGGCTTCATTCAATATCGGTATGAACCGAAGCAGGATTGATAAGCTTGATGGCGTAAATTCCAAACCGATTACTTCCGGGTGGGCAAGTACAGATTTAAGGGAAGTGGACGACTTTGTTCTGCAGGTTGGTCAGCCGGTCGGATTAATTTATGGGTACGTAGCCGATGGTATGTATAAAATAGATGATTTTAATTATGACCCGGTAAAAAAGACGTACACGTTAAAACCCGGTATCCCTGATGACAGAAATATTATTTCAGCAGTTAATTTCGGGCCCGGAAGTCTTAAGCTCAAAAAGCTAAGTCCCGATACAAGCGTGGTGATCAGTCCTGATAAGGACCGTAAAGTAATAGGCAATACCAATCCGTTAAGTTCAGGTGGGTTTAATATAACATCTACCTATAAAGGTTTCGATCTTACTTTGTTTTTCAACTGGGTTTATGGCGATAAGGTGTATAATGCCAATAAAATTGATTTCACCAGTTATTGGAACCGGCAGTATACCAATTATCTTTCAACCGTCGATTATGCGCATCGGTATAAATATATTGATGGTAGCGGCAACATTGTAACTGATCCTGTTGCCCTTGCTGATCTGAATAAGAATGCAACCATGTGGTCGCCTTTAATGGGAAGACCTGTTGTTACTTCGTTGGCAGTTGAGGATGGGTCCTTCCTGCGGTTAAACAATGTTACACTGGGATACTCACTGCCGAAAAAATTGATATCCAAGGTACATATGACTCAATTTCGTTTGTATTGTACCATATATAATGCATGGCTGTTGACTAATTATACAGGATATGATCCGGAAGTAAATACCATTCGAACTACTTCTCTTACCCCGAATGTCGACTATAATGCTTATCCCAAAGCCCGTTCCTACACCGTCGGAGTTAATGTTACATTCTAATTATTAATTTTAAAA
>DATBXH010000892.1:0-4002 GCA_036514375.1 Bacteroidales bacterium
CGAGTCCACAGCTCAGAAAATTCAACCTCTCGTTTTAACAAATTACCAGACCGATTTTAATTACCTGTATATAAGGTTTGCGGATGACATCAATCGTAATCTTGCCACTACCCAAATAGCCAAAATATTAAACGAAATTGACGGGAATTACATATTGAATGCCAGATGGAGTGAAGATCTAAATACCGGGAAATATTACCGGGAAGATGTCCTTTCCCGGTCGGTTACCTGGGGAACACTCTTGTCTGTAATTATAGCCATGATGGGACTTTATGCTATTCATTCATTCCAAATATTACGCAGAACCAAAGAAATTGGTATCCGCAAAGTGTTGGGAAGCAATGTTTCCGGTATCATTTATTTAACTACACTGAAATCTGTAAAATGGATTATGCTTGCTGCACTCATTGGAATACCTGCTGCTTTTCTGGCTTCCCAAAACTGGCTTCAGAACTATGCGAACCGTATCCATCCGGATGTCTTTATCTTTATAGGTCCCGTATTATTGCAGATACTCCTTGCCCTTATCATCACCTTTGCTGAAAGTTTCCGGGTAGCAACGAAGAATCCTGTGGAGAGTTTGAGGTATGAATAAAACCATAATTCACCTGAAGATAACCTGGCGCTAATTTCCCGAACGAAAACTACGATTATGTACGACTTCAAGTTAATACTAAGAGGGATATGGAAAGATAAGAACCTGTCTATATTAATTCTGGCAGGATTATCTCTGGCTTTTTGTGTTTCAATTCCTTTGGCTTGCAATATAGAATTTAATAAATCATTCGACCGCTTCCATGCCAATCCGGAAAGGATATACAATGTTTATTGTGACGAAATTTACCACGGAACTAAAGATATATACGGAGAACTTCCTCTTGCTTTTGGCGAATATATTCAGCAACTATTCCCTGAAGTAGAATACATGGTACGAACCAAAGATGCTTCAGACGTATTAATTTCAAAAGACAATAATAACAACTGGAAGGAAAATGTCCTTTGGGCAGATCCCTCTTTCAAAGATGTATTTTACATCGAGTTACTTGCCGGAAATAAGGCTTCGTTCCTGAGTCGACCCGATGAAGTTTACATCTCCGAATCGCTTTCCGGGAAAATTTTTAAAGACCTGAATTCGGTTGGGAAAGAAATTAAAATGAATGGAAGAGCTTATACTGTTGCAGGTATATTCAAAGATTATCCGGCCAATTCCCATCTAAAGTTCTCGGTTTTAATTTCGTTAAAAAGCCGTATTCCAAATGATGACAAATACAAATGGGATAGTTTTGAATTTCTCACTTATATTAAACTAAAAAATCAATCGGATAGCAAAGCGTTTGAAAACAAAATACAAATCTTTATTACCAAATATTGGACGTCCTGGGTAAAAGAAAATTACAATCTCGACTATGTCTTTAATAAAGAAAATTCAATAAAAATAAAACTATTACCCGTATCCGATATTCATTTGCGGGGATCGTTTATTTCCAGTTTCGAAAAAGAAAGCAACACTTCCGTAATATATATCAATTTAGGTATTATCGTGCTATTAGTATTAATAGCTTATTTTAACCTCATCGGTTTTGCTATTTCGAAAGGAAAAAAGCATCATTTTCAACTGAAAGTTAAACGCTATCTGGGAGCCTCAAAACCCAGAATTATTCGTGCCTTTATAACCGAAAACATTAGTTATACCTGCATCGCCTTTATTATATCATTGGTTTCTATTGTGGTGATCAGAAGAATTCATCCACCGGTTTTAACCAATTTAATTTTTAGTAAGTTTATTTTCCCTGTTGCCGTTCTGTTTTTGTTTGTTATTGTAATTGCCGTCATTTCCGGTCTTATACTGGGTATATATTTTAATAACATAAGCCGGAATACAAAATACAACAAAAACGTTTCTTACTCACGCTTCTGGGTAAACCGTGCAATGCTTGTATTCCAAATGGCCGCCTCAATTATACTTTTAGTATGTATTACGAGCATTTTCAAACAAATTAAATACATCTCCGCATATGATATTGGAATAAACACGGAAAATATAGTGGTTGTAAATCATGGTAACCGAATACAAAACCATTATACGGCTTTTAAAAATGAATTAAAGAACTCGCCACTGGTTAAAGAGGTTTCATGTTCCAATTCATATCCATTTAACTGGATGTCAACAAGCAGCTATACCAGGGCAGGCTCAGAGGACCTGGTGCCTTATCCCTTTCAATACTTCAGAACAGATTTAGGTTTTCAGGAAGTATTTGACTTTGAGATGACGAAAGGAAGGTGGTTCTCGGAAGAATATAGTGATGACAAAAATGCAATTATCCTAAATGAAGAAGCCGTTAAAGTCATGAGATTAAAGAATCCGGTTGGCGAAGAATTTTACAAGACGGATTCTCCTTCTGAAAAATATCATGTGATAGGTGTGGTAAATAATTTCAATTTCCGTTCGCTTCACCATATCGTGGAACCCCTTCTTTTATGTCCAATGAAAGACGATGATTGGTGGAGCTTCATCGAAATAAAAGGAGCCACTAATGGCAGGGAAAAGCTAGTTGCCGAAATAAAACGCGTTTGGAATAAAGTATCAGGAAACGAATACCTGGATTATACCTTCCTACAGGACAAAATAAATTTTCTTTATGAAAAGGAAATGAAAATAAAGCAATCCGTTAGCATATTTTGCCTGATAGCAATACTTATATCCTGCTTTGGGCTTTTAGGAACCGTTTTAAATACCACAACTGAAAAAACCAAAGAAATCGGCATCCGGAAAGTAAATGGTGCTCATATTACTGAGATATTGACCATGCTTAACGCAGACTTTATCAAATGGGTTGCTGTTGCTTTCGTTATTGCCTGTCCCATTTCCTGGTATTCCATGCATACATGGCTTCAAAACTTTGCTTATAAAACAGAGCTGAACTGGTGGATATTTGGATTAGCAGGATTAATAGCTATGGCCGTAGCGCTCTTAACGGTAAGCTGGCAGTCATACAAAACAGCTATTAAAAATCCGGTGGAGAGTTTGAGGTATGAATAAACTATAAACCGCAAGAATATGTTACAAACAACCTTGCTTCTGGCTTTCAGGAATATCCTGAAAAACAAATGGATGAACAGCATCAATATGATTGGGCTGGCCATTGGCATGATGGCTGTTCTGTTGATCTATCAATACATCAGGTTCGAAAACAGTTACGACAAACACCTGGTTAACGTCGACCGTCTGCACCGGCTGGTTTTCTACAGATATTATCAAACCGGGTTAGACAAGAGCGTCGGTAATAATTATTACGTAGGACAATTGGCATTTGAAAAGATACCAGGCATCGAAAACTTCTGTCGTTGCCGCAAGGAAACCCAGTTTGTTCAGGTTGGCGAAAAAATCTTCAAGGAAGAGCGTACATTCTTTGCCGACAGCTCATTCTTCGATATGTTTTCGTACCAGGTAGTGGCAGGTTCCAAACAAGGATTTCTCAGAAAACCTGATGTAGCTGTCATTACAGAATCTCTGGCACGGAAATATTTCGGTAACGAAAACCCCGTCGGAAAAATTATCTATGGTGTAAATCCGGGCCGAAAAGCTGTGACCATTCAGGGAGTAGTAAAAGATGTACCGGAGAATTCGCATCTGAAATTTGATATGGTAGTTTCACTGGCTACGTTAACCGGTAAGAATTACTGCTACACCTGTAACAACACCAATACCTATTTCCTTCTTCGGAAAGGTGTTAATCCCATACTCATAGCAAAAAAAATAACCGATATTGCCGAAGGGTATTTTAAAACGATGAACATTAAAATTAATTTCCCCATCGAATACCATCTTCAACCCATCACGGATATACACCTGCATTCCAACTTCCGTTTCGAGCATGGTATTAATGGAAATGATAAATACCAATCCATCCTGGTGGTCATGGCTCTTTTTATCCTTATCAGTGCCGGACTTAACTATTTCAACCTGTATGCTTCGTTAACAGAGCGGCGCATAAATGGTAT
>DATBXH010000893.1:0-10964 GCA_036514375.1 Bacteroidales bacterium
CCTTACAAGCCATACTCCGGTTGTGAGTGATGTTTTTGATGCTGTGCAGGGATACAAAGCCATTGTTTTCCATTATCCGATTTACAAAAATGGAAAATTTGACGGGACAATTGCTGTTTTACTAAACTTCGAAGAAATCACAAAAAGAATTTTGGATGATATAAGAATTGGGAAATCCGGCTATGCCTGGTTGCTTAGCAGCACAGGCACTGAAATTTACTGCCCGGTTCCGGGGCATGTGGGTGAATCTGTTTTCAAAACTGCCGACGGATACCAGGGAGTTATTAATTTGGCGCATCAGATGCTTGATGGTAAAGAAGGTGTAGCCATCTACAAATTCTATAATGCTGATAAAGGAACCCCTGTTACAAACAACATTACCTATTACCTTCCGATTAAAATAAAAAATACATTCTGGTCATTGGCTATTTCCTATTCCGAAGATGAAATTACTGCATCGCTGGTTAACTTTCGCAATAAACTCATTGTCATCTTTGCTTTTATTTTCTTTATAGGGATCTACTTTTCCTATTTTGGTTTAAAAGCTCAAATCGTCCTGAAAGAATCCAGGCTAAGAAAAGAAGTAGAAGATATTTTAACCAGGGAACGCACCTTGCTTCGAACACTAATTGATAACCTGCCGAGTGGCGTTTTCATTAAGGACAGGGAATATCGCAAAATCATTTATAATCGTATTCACGAGGAAAGCGTCCATGGACACTTAAAAGAAGCCGGGCTGAACGCTGAAGTCAATCTCCTTGGAAAGACCGATTTTGAAGTATTTTCGGGAAAAGATGCTGAAAAATTTTTTGCCGATGATCAGAAAGTTGTCGAAAGTGGCCAGACAATTTTAAACCAGGTGGAATCCGGCTACAATCCTGAAGGAAAACAAATATGGTTACTGGTATCCAAGGTCCCGATCCGGGATAAAGATGGTTCTATTATTGGAATGGTGGGTATTTCCACTGATATTACGGATCGAAAAAAAGTGGAAGAAGAATTAACCAGGGCAAAAGAATTGGCAGAAGATAGCGATCACCTGAAAACGGCTTTTCTGAACAACATATCACATGAGATAAGAACTCCGCTAAACGCAATACTTGGTTTTACCGGGTTACTCAATGAACCGGGTTTGAATGAAACCACTCAAAAAAACTATATTGATATTATTATCAGAAGCAGCAACCAGTTACTGATGATTATTACCGATATTATTAATATTGCTACTATTGAAGCAGGCCAGGTAAAGGTTCACTTCAGTGAAGTTGACGTTAATTCCGTGGTTCATATTCTCTATGAGCAGCATAAGGCTAAAGCCCTGTCCAAAAAAATTTCTCTGGATTTCAGCACCCCCCTATCCGGAGACAAAGCAATCGTTGTAACCGACCATACCAAGTTCATTGAAATTCTTTCCAACCTGATAAGTAATGCCATCAAATTTACAGATAGAGGTCATGTTTCTTACGGATATGAATTAACAGACAGTATGCTGAATTTTTATGTGGAAGATACAGGTATCGGAATAAACCCTGATTACCAGAAAGTAATCTTCGACCGCTTCCAGCAAGCCGAAAGTTCAATTAGCAAGAGATATGGAGGAACCGGACTGGGGCTTTCCATTTCAAAGGCCTATGTCGAAGTTCTTGGTGGCAAGCTATGGTTAAAATCACAACCGGGAAAAGGGTCAACCTTTTACTTCACATTGCCATACTGTCAGGAGCTTACTAAAAACCAAGAGACTGCCTAAAAAGTCGTGACAACCGGAATATTATATCTACCCTTCTTTTAACCCGGATATTCTCTTAACTTTTAAAAAATTCCATGAATTCTGAACATATGGTGGAACTTATCCGATACCTCAGAGGTTCTATGATTAAAACTCATATATACAACTAAGATCACGAACCCCGAAGTTACGGAACTTTTAATCAGGCAATGGTCCAAATCTATATAACTCATCATATCGCTGTTTTAGAGATTTGCAATGGAATCAGGAAAAAATATACATCGAAAGAGATGTCAGTTCCGTCCATTGGGACGATTAGTTCATCCGTAAAGCCTATGGAGCGACATGGTTGGAAGAGGTTTTCAGCCGTTTGTAGAGAAGCTTCTTCTCTTTGGATGGAACTTTCAACTAGTTGGATGGAAGTTCGAACTAGCTGGATGGAACTTCAAACTAGTTGGATAGAAGTTCGAACTAGTTGGATAGAACTTCAAACTAGCTGGATAGACCTCGAACTAGTTGGATGGAACTTTGAACTAGTTGGATGGGACTTCGAACTAGTTGGATAGAACTTCGAACTAGCTGGATAGGACTTCAAACTAGTTGGATGGAACTTCGAACCAGTTGGATGGAACTTCGAACTAGCTGGATGGAAGTTCGAACTAACTGGATGAAAGTTCAAACTAGCTGGATAGAACTTCGAACCAGTTGGATGGAAGTTCCATCGAGAGGGTTCCATAAAAGAAGCTTTGAGCTCTCTATTGATATGAGAACTGACAAAACTAAAAAGGAACTTATCAAAGTTATATCCAATTGCTTTATAAGATTTTAATGCAGGCTGATGTAATCATTTTAAGGTTTGGGGACTTATTTAATCTTCGGTGAGAAAATGATTATAACAATCATTTCCAGGAAGTTTAGCTAAAACAGCTTTAAATTTGTACTACCTATAAGAAATAAAACAACATTGCCTGATATGAGAAAACTATTTTTACTTCTATTCACATCCTTCATTTATACATTGACTTTTGCACAGCAACAGATCAGTGGAAAAATTGGGGATGACCAGGGGAATCCTCTCCCGGGTGTTTCGATAACGGTTATGAATAAACCGGGAGGTACAATGTCTGACATCAACGGTACCTACTCTATTTCCGTTTCTCCTTCCGATACATTAGTATATACCATGGTGGGGATGTCCACCCAAAAAATTGCAGTGAGAGGCAGAACAGCTATCGATGTGAAAATGCTCACAGAAGTGACCGGACTCAACGAGGTGGTGGTAGTTGGATATGGGACTCAGAGAGTAAAAGACCTTACAGCCCCCATAGCCATCATCAAAGGAGATGAGGTAAGCAAACAGACAACGGCCAGTCCTATGCAGGCATTACAGGGAAAGGTGGCAGGACTCCAGGTGGTTAACAACGGCGGAGCGCCTGGTACGGGTGTTACGGTTAAGATCCGTGGCACAGGTTCCATTGGCGATTATGCCAGTCCTTTGTACGTGGTTGACGGAGTATTTGTAAATAATATAGACTTCCTCAGCGATAATGATATTGAAGATATCACCATCTTAAAAGACGCTTCGGCTGCTGCCATATATGGTGTTCGTGCAGCCAATGGGGTGGTTCTTATTACTACACGGAAGGGAGTGGAAGGTCGTCCGCCAACAATTACCTATGATGGATATGTTGGTGCCCAGGTTCCTGTAAATATAATGAAGATGACCAATACCTCTCAATATGTTACATTACAGAACGAAGCTAATAAGAATACAGACGGATATGTACCGCTGACAGTTGCCCAGTTTAACGGGGCTAATACGAATTGGTATAAAGAACTTCTCCGCAACGCATTTATACAAAACCATAGCCTGGATGTAACCGGTGCCAAAGAAAAAACAATCTATTCGTTTGGTGTAAATTACTTGTATCAGAATGGTATACTTAAGGCTCAAAACGACTACAGCCGCTTAAATATCCGTGCAAAAGTAGATTATCAGATGAGCGAGAATGTAAAAGTCGGTTTCAGTGCTGTTTTGTCCAATCATATTAAAAACAATGCGAATGCAACTGCTTTTTTCCAGGCTTTTATCAATCCTCCGGTTTATAATGTTTACGATCCCAATAACACGGCCGCATATCCTGTAAAATTTGCAAGCGCACAGTCTGCCGGCCTGGGAAATGAATATGGTAATCCGGTAGCGTTAAACTATTATAATGATAACGAAGAAAAGGGTTATAACCTCATTCCTTCTGTATATCTTGAACTGACATTTCTTCAGAAAAAACTGACTTTCAGATCCCAGTTCAGCGAAAACTTAAACGATAGTACCATTAACGATTATACTCCTCAGTATTTTGTAGGTGGGTCACAAGGTATCACTCAATCGAATCTGGTAAAAACCTTTGTTAATAATTCTAAAAAGATAGTAGATAATACCCTGACTTTTAAAAACAGTTACCATGGAAAACATGAAGTCTCTTTAATGATCGGTAACTCTGTGAGGATAGAACAAAATTCGTTTTTGACAGGAAGCGCTGTGAATGTGCCGGGTATCGATCCCCAGTCCAAATACCTGGTTAACGGTTCTTATACTGATCGCAGCAGCACCGATGGGGGCTATGTTTACGACGGACTTTCTTATTTTGCCCGTGGAACTTATAACCTGAACCAGAAATACCTGGCCACGGTTACATTCAGAGCTGATGCCAGTTCCAAATACCAGCAAAAATGGGGTTATTTCCCATCCGTGGGACTTGGTTGGATTATGTCAAGCGAAAATTTTATGAAGAATCAAAATTTGTTCCAGGACTTAAAAATGAGGGTAAGCTGGGGATTACTTGGAAACGACAATGTCCCTGCTAATTCTTACACCATTGTAGGCGCATCCGGTTCAGCAAGCTCAGGTGTATTCGGTGGCGTGCTGGTGCCCGGTATCGGGGCTCAAACTGTTTATCAAAATTACCTGAAGTGGGAAGTTGTAAACGAATTCGATGTTGGCTTCGATTTCACCATGCTGAAAAAATTGAGGGGTAATCTCGACGCATACAGTCGCACCACCAATAATGTTGTATTCAGTGCTCCCATAGCCAGTGGTGGTGGTGCAATAAACCTGCTGGGTAATAACGGCAGTGTACGAAATTCAGGTATAGAACTTACACTTAACTGGACTAATAACATCAGCCAGGAATTCAGCTATTCCCTGGGGATGAATGCTACATTCCTTAAAAACGAAGTCACTAAGGTAAATGGCTATGGTGCTAATGGATATATACCCGGAGCCATGGTTAACGGAGTATATGCCACAAGGGACTTTGTTGGAAAACCCATAGGCGCATTTTACGGATACAAAGTGGTTGGTGTTTATCAGACTCAATCCCAGGTTTATCAGGACCCTGTTGCACCTGCCTGGGCAAAACCCGGATTCCTGAAATACGAGGATGTAAACGGCGACGGTAAAATTGACCAGAATGATATGACGTACCTGGGAAGTCCTATCCCCTGGTTCATGGGCGGTATCGACTTTGGTTTGAATTATAAAAAACTGGATTTCTCCGTTTCGTTTCAGGGTCAGTTAGGAAATAAGATTTTGAACCAAAAAAGAATGAATAAAACTGTATTCCCTGCTTCGAATTACGATGAAGATTTCTATAAAAACAGGTGGACTGCAGCAGGTAGTTCAAATACATATCCTTCGGCAGAGGCAATGGCAAACTCAAATATTCAGCAGCCCAATTCTTTCTTTGTTGAAAATGGTGCTTATATCCGTATTCAAAACGTTCAGGTAGGATATACAACCCAGGCTCATAAATTGGGCACTGTACCCATACCCAAAATGAGGTTCTACATTTCGGCTCAAAGACCGCTGCTTATTACAGGATATAACGGTTTCTCTCCTGACATCGGAGGTACACCCAATGCCATGGGTATCGATAATACAGTGTATCCCATGCAGGCTATTTATACCATTGGAGTAAGAGCTATATTTTAATCCACAAGAAAACATAAGCTATGAAACGAATAATTCTATATACAGCAATCATCGGTCTTTTGACAAACAGTTGCTCGAAAGATTTTCTGGACAGAAGGCCGGAAGCAACTTTACCTATCACAGGTATCGACTACTCGAAACTTGAGAATATGTTTATGCCGGTAAGTAATGCCTATGCACAGCTCCGCTCCGACAATGTTCATGCCTTTCCATACATGGGTATTTTCGAAATCACCAGCGACGATGCCGACAAAGGCAGTACACCCGATGATAGTCCCCCAATGATTGAGTTCAATAGTTTCGCGTATGGCTCTACCAATTCGCTTATTAATGATTATTGGACAGGCGTGTATAATGTTATAAGTGCCTCAAATTTTGCCATACTTGCATTACCCAACTTTGTTCCGTATATCAAACAGCAGTCCGACATGACAAGCTACTTGCAGGATCTTGGCGATGCCAGATTTATAAGAGCGTATGCTTATTTTAATTTGGGCAGGGTATTTGGTGGTGTGCCCATTATCGATTCCACAAACTCGGCTTCCGAATTAGCAACCAAAACAAGAGTATCACTCGATTCGGTATATTCATTTGTGCATCGCGACTTGCTTTATGCCATTCAATATTTACCCGCATCATGGTCAAAAGAATGGGCCGGCAGGGTAACCAAATATTCGGCCATGGCACTGAATGCAAAGGTCTTTTTGTATCAAAACAAAATGGATTCGGTAAAGTATTATACCGATCAAATTATTGCTTCCAACCTATATGATCTGTATCCAAATTTCTACAAAGAATTCAGATCAGAAGGAGCTAATTCGCAGGAATCCCTTTTTGAGATACAAAGCTCAACACTAGGGAGGACGACAGGCGACCAAACGTATTGCGATTATGCTTACGAACAGGGACCCAGAGGAAACTCCCCTCAAAACCTGCAAGGATGGGGTTTCAAGGTACCCAGCCCAGGACTTATTGCTTTCTTACAGGGAAGGAATGAAACAATCCGTATTCATGCCACCATTATGGCACGTGGCACCAAAACCGATGAAGGCGATAGCATTAAGGCAATATGTGTAAATCCTTATTACAACATGAAGACCTATATGCCTTCGTACGAGAATAAATGGTCGTACAATGGATACGGTTTCGATTATAACATCCGTATCCTCCGTTTTGCAGAAGTATTGCTGATGAACGCAGAAGCCAATGTTGCACTGGGCAACTCGGGAGCTGCGGCAACTTCACTTAATCGTGTCAGAGCAAGAGTAGGCTTGGCACCTATTGCCTCTCCGAACATACAGGATGTTTACGATGAAAGAAGGGCAGAACTGGCCCTGGAAGAAAACAGGTTCTTCGATCTTGTCCGCACAGGACGTGCTGCCGCTATTTTGGGACCATTAGGATTTAAAACTGGTAAAAACGAGGTTTTTCCTATCCCGTACTCGCAAATCCAGTTGAACCCCAATCTTATACAGAATAGTGGCTATTAGTGAGTGAAATCATTAATTTGATTATAAACAAATTGTAATTCCAAATATTAATTTCTAATAATTCACAACTATGAAAAAAGTAATGTTTAAAAGTCTGCTAATGGCAGCGGTATTTTCAGGATTAATCTTTACTTCATGTAAAAAGAGTGATAGTGGAGGAAATACGACTAATCCGAACGATCCTTCGAATGTAGCTACAAAAAATTTAGTTGCATATTTTCCGTTTGATGGAAATGGAAATGAAAAGTTAACAGGATTGGTTCCAACGACAACAACTTCTAAAGTGAAGTTTGTAACCGGACAAAAAGGGCAAGCTTATCAGGGCGATAGTCTGGCCTATATGTTGTATAATCTGCCCAGTACTAGTGCTCTGACTAATTTAAGAGGATTTACCTATTCGTGCTGGGTAAAAGCCCCCCAGGTGCCAACTGCCGTTGCTCCGGTACCGGTATTTTTTCAAATAAATGGCGGTAGTGATGTAAACTGGGGCAATTTCAATCTCACTCAGGATAGATCGAATGCTGACTCCTTAAATCTTAAATTAGTCATGTATGACGACAATGCTCCCTCCTGGAAAACACAATTTATCGGTTTCTCCAGTCCCAGCCTACCGGCTTCGACTTGGATGTACTTAACACTTTCCTATGATTCGGCATCATCGAAATTCAATGTCTATGTAAAAGGTCAGAAAATAGTCTTTAAAGATACGATGGTAACCAATAGATATGGAGATGCCCCAACTTCAGGCGGGCTGCCATTAGGAAGTCTCGCATTTAAAAATGCTACTCAAGCAACTATTGGAACATGGTGGGATTTGGCTACAGGAGGAACAACTGTACAACAGCAGAATCCCTGGATGGGCTATTTCAAAGGAGAAATGGACGAATTAAGAATCTATAACAGAGCCTTAACGGATGCGGAAGTCTTAACTTTATACCAGGATGAAGTAGCAACTTTAAATCCTTAAAATTTTGAGTTTTTCCTAAAGAACTTAATAGTTAATAGTTTAAAAATACCCAACCCTTGAAAAGACTTATGCAGCTCAATGTCAAAAGTCTCCTTTAAGGGTTGGGATTGAAATACATCATCTGAGCTTACCCAATGCATATAATGAATGACTAGATGAGCTGTTCAAAGAAAATTGTTAAACCTTAACTCTACGTGCTATTTATCTTTGATTTCAAAAAGAATGAAAGTTTTACTCGGCATATTCGCTCTTTTCCTTGTAGTAACGTCATGTAAAAAAAATGACACATCCACAACTTCAGGTTCTTCGAACATTGTAGTTGACAGTGTTTTTATAGGGGGAAAATATGTAGGATACGGTGCTACACTTCATAACATACCGTTAGGATCGGCAACCATAAAGGTTTCATTTTTAAATGCTGTTACTCCTGATTTATTTAGTAAGGATGCCATAAGCATATCCAATGGTATCGACTTTAATTACCAATTCTCACAGGACGGCAAATCTTTGGAGTTAACCACCAAGACGGGATTTTCCGCATTAACCTCATATGCATTGAACATACCAGAAGGAAAATGTCAGGCAGGAGGAAAAATCGTTGCCGGATACAAGGCATATTTTGTAACTGTTGTTGACTCCACCCCAAAATTTCCATTGCTCTCAGACAGCGCACTTCTGACTAAAGTACAGCAGCAGACTTTTAGGTATTTCTGGGATTTTGCTCACCCGTCCTGCGGGATGGCAAGGGAGCGAAATACGTCAGGCGATGTGGTGACTACCGGAGGTTCCGGGTTTGGAGTTATGGCCCTGGTTGTTGGAATGCAGAGAGGTTTTATCACGAGATCTCAGGGTTTAGCACGTTTCGGTCAAGTTCTTACCTTCCTGGAAACCTGTGATCGTTTCTACGGAGCATGGCCGCATTGGCTGAACGGCATAACAGGAAAGACGGTGCCCTTTAGTTCAACCGATGATGGCGGCGACCTGGTGGAAACCTCTTATATGGTTCAGGGACTAATAACCATGCGACAATATCTCGACTCTACAGTAACCGCGGAAAAAAGTCTGATTACCAGAATTAACGCACTAAACAACAGTGTAGAATACGATTGGTATACCCATGGAGAAAATGTGCTTTACTGGCAATGGTCACCGGATTATGGATGGGCTTCTAACGTAAAAATTCAGGGTTACAACGAAACGCTGATTACTTACGTGATAGCTGCTACATCAACTACTCATCCGGTCTCTTCCGACGTTTATAAATCAGGATATACCCGCAACGGCGCTTTCAAAAATGGTAATTCTTATTACGGCTATTTGCTGCCTCTTGGCGAACCATACGGTGGACCCTTATTTTTTACACAATATACCTATTTAGGCTTAGATCCCAGACATTTACAGGATGCTTATGCAAATTACTGGGAACAAAATGTTAACCATTCGCTTATAAACTGGTCGTATTGTGCTGCCAATCCCAGGAATTATGTAGGATATAGCACTGATTGCTGGGGATTAACAGCCAGTGATAATCCATGGGGCTATAATGCACATTCGCCCACGAACGATTTGGGTGTAATCACACCGACCGCAGCCGTATCGTCGATCCCTTATACACCAACACAATCACTTAAAGCCATCAGGTATTTTTATTATGTGCTTGGAGATAAACTTTGGGGTGATTATGGATTTTACGATGCATTTGACATGACAGATAGTTGGTGGGCCAGCTCTTACATTGCAATAGACGAGGGACCCATCATTTGTATGATTGAAAATTACAGGACAGGCCTGCTTTGGAATTTGTTTATGTCGGCACCCGAGGTAAAAAAGGGCCTGGATAAATTAAGTTTTACATATTGATTTAAAATGAAAAAAATTGTTTCGATATCAGTGGTTTCACTGGTAGTAGCGGGAGCTTTATCATCAGCGAATATTCCTGCCGGATCACAAGGGTTTGATCCAAAGAGAAATATAACTCAATTAACCAATGATTCGCTTCTGACTCTTGTCGAATACCGGACATTTCAATATTTCTGGGATGGAGCCGAACCCGTTTCCGGAATGGCTCGCGAGAGGTTCCACGTTGACAATATCTACCCGGAAAATGATAAAAATGTAGTAACAACAGGAGGTTCAGGATTTGGAGTAATGGCGATCCTTGTTGGTATGAAACGGGGCTTTATTACCAGACAGGAAGGCTTTCGCCGCCTGAACAGGATAGTAGAGTTTCTGTCCAAAGCTGACCGTTTTCATGGAGCCTGGCCCCACTGGCTGTATGGAGAAACCGGGAAAATTAAACCATTCAGCCAGTTTGACGATGGTGCCGATATCGTGGAAACCGCTTATCTTATGCAGGGATTACTCACCGTAAGACAGTATTTCCGGGATGGAAGCGAACAGGAAAGACAACTGGCAGAAAAAATCAATGAGCTTTGGAAAACCATCGATTGGAACTGGTTTACCAAAGGACAAAATGAAGTGATTTATTGGCATTGGTCACCAAACTTTGGATGGAAAATGAATTTTGCCATCAAAGGATACAACGAATGCCTTATACTCTATATTCTGGCTGCGTCCTCACCCTCACATCCTGTTTCTCCGGATGTTTATCACAAGGGATGGGCCCGCAATGGGAAAATTGTCTCAACCAAAGAAATGTATGGTCATCAATTGATCTTCAGCCACAACGGCGCCGAAGAATATGGGGGTCCCCTTTTCTGGGCACATTATTCCTATCTCGGGTTGGATCCCCGCGGTTTAAAAGATATATATGCCGATTATTGGAAACTC
>DATBXH010000894.1:0-6761 GCA_036514375.1 Bacteroidales bacterium
TAAGCATTAGCACCTGTAAGGTGAAGAGAACCATCAACAATAAATATGCCTTATTGTCAGTTTTGTTATCATTAATTCTATTTTGCTAATGTAAGAATTGGGATAATTTTGGGTGGGAATGAAAAAAAAACAGTGGATATGCAAAATGTTTTTCCTTTTGATTATTTTCGCAAGGTTTTATTGAAGAAGTTTATTTGGTATAAGCAATATTGCCAACAAGCTGAAGTAAGGATAAGTCGTTCGAGAAAAATTTATTTATTTTTAAAATGAGGTCGGAATACCGGTTTATAAGAATTTTTTTTGCTGCAATTGCTTTCTTTTTTGCTGCTTCTGCATTTGCCCAGGAAACTAGTCTTTCCCAAAATGATTTGAGCAAAGTTCAGGTCGATCAGTTGACTGACGATCAGATTAAATCGTTTATGCAACGTGCCGAACAAAGCGGTATGACCCAGGATCAGTTAGAAAATGCTGCTCTTGCACGTGGCATGCAACCATCCGAAATTGAAAAGTTAAAGACGAGAATCGATAAGATTAAGAATGAAAGTGGCACGAAGACTGACAGCGAGAAATTTCATGACCGGACGCGTTCTTACAAATCCACGGATGAAAATAAGCAAACCAATAAAAGCGATTTGTTTCAGACTACACAAACGGAGCAAACCGGGGATCAGGAAGATGAGGTTTTTGGAACTTTAACCGGCAAAAAGGCCAAAAAAGAAAAACCGGAAGACAAGATATTTGGTTTTTCCATTTTTAATAACAAGAAACTTTCGTTTGAACCGGATCTGAATATCCCAACACCTGAGAATTATCAGTTAGGCCCTGGTGACGAACTGATAATTGATGTGTGGGGAGCCTCGCAGCAAACATACGAACAGAAAATTTCACCGGAAGGGAATATTATTATTAATAATATAGGTCCTGTTTATTTAGCCGGGATGACGATTAAGGAAGCTACAGGCAAGATAAAAAAAGAATTGAGTAATATTTATGCAGGCTTACGTGGCTCTTCTCCCAATACCTTCCTGAAAGTTAGTATTGGAAATGTTCGCAGTATAAAGGTTAACCTGGTGGGCGAGGTCTTTATGCCGGGTACCTATAACCTGCCTTCTTTAGCTACCGTATTTAATGCCTTGTATGCGGCAGGCGGACCTTCGCTGAACGGATCGTTACGCAATGTTCATGTGGTTCGGGATAATAAGACCATTGCCGAGCTTGATTTTTATGATTTTTTACTTAAAGGTGAGCAAAAGAACAACATAACCTTACAGGATCAGGACGTGGTTTATATTAATCCTTATGAAAACCGGGTAGAAATTAAAGGTGAAGTAAAACGTCCCATGATTTATGATGTGAGGAAAGATGAAACGCTGAAAGATCTGATCAGTTTTAGCGGTGGATTTACCGGAAAAGCGTATACCCAGGAAATTAAGATATTCCGGAAAACTTCGCGTGAGAACAAGGTGGTAGATGTGTTGGGAACACAGGCTGACACCTTTAAAATGGCCAACGGTGATGAGGTAAGGATTGATTCTATTCTTAACCGGTTCGAAAATCGTGTGGAAATTAAAGGTGCCGTTTATCGGCCGGGTGTTTTTTCATTGGGCGATAGTATTAACTTAAAACAGCTTATTGCCAAAGCCGAAGGCCTGCGGGGTGATGCCTTTAAAAACAGGGCTGCCATTTACCGTACGAAAGACGATCTGACCATGGAAGTAATTCCGGTTGACCTTAATGCTTTATTGAATAACTCAGTTCCCGACATCACGTTAAAAAGAGAAGATCTGGTGGTGGTCCCTTCCATATTTGATATTAAGGAGGAATACACGGTTACAGTCGAAGGTGAAGTTTTGAAGCCCGGAGCTTATCCTTTTGTAGGTAATACCACTATTGAAGACTTGATACTTCAGGCAGGCGGTTTGAAGGAATCTGCTTCTTATGCACGGCTCGAGATTGCCCGCAGGATTAAAAACAATACTGCAGAAAATACCTCCAATCAGGTGGCAGAGATTTACCAGTTCCCGATCAGTCAGGATTTAAAGTTGACACCTGAAGCTTCTAAATTTACACTCCAGCCTTTTGACCAGGTCTTTGTTCGCCGCTCGCCCGGTTATATGGTTCAGGCTTTGGTGAAGGTGGAGGGCGAAGTTGCTTTTCCTGGTGAATACAGTATTGCGAATAAATCGGAGCGTATTTCCGATCTGGTGAAACGAGCCGGTGGCTTAACTCCTGAAGCTTATGTGAAGGGGGCCCGTTTGGTTCGTAAGTTACCTGTTGATGAGCAGATGCGCGCCAAAGCCCTGAAACGTCTGAAAGAACAATTGAACGATTCTATAAAAATCGATTTTACCCCTGAAAACGAGTCTGCCATTGGCATCAACCTGGATAAGATTTTAGCCAATCCTCAATCTTCGTATGATTTGTATCTGCAGAAAGGCGATGTGTTGAATGTACCCAAGGAACTTCAGACCGTTCGTTTGAGCGGTGAAGTGCTTTATCCGGTGGTGGTTCGTTATAAAAGCGGAAAGAAAGTTAAAAGCTATATATCCAGTGCCGGTGGTTTTGGACCGGAATCTAAAAAAGGCATGACGTATGTGATCTATGCCAATGGTTCGATTGACCGTACGCATAAGATTTTATTCTTTAATTCTTTTCCCAGGGTGGAGCCTGGAGCTGAAATTGTAGTACCTCGTAAACCTGAAAAGAAAGGGCTGACAGCAGCCGAAACTTTAAGTGTAGGTTCAATGGCGGCATCCATGGGACTGATAATTGTTACTTTAATAAAAGCAATTTGGCCTTAATATAATTAATAGTTTACAAGGTCCAATGATTAGTGGTGAATAAATTATGACACAACAAACGGAAAATAATAAGCTAACTCAGATCGATGAAATTGACCTTATAGATTTTTTTAAAAAAATTTGGGTAGATAGAAGAGTTATTTTTAGGTTTATGATAGCTTTTTTTGCGATAGGTTTGATTATTATTATTGGATCACCTAATGAGTATAAATCAGATATCGTTCTTTTGGAAGAATCTGCCCCAAAAGGTGGAGCCATGTCAGGGTTACTTTCTCAATTTGGCGGATTAGCAGGGTTAGGCGGATTGAGTGGTAACAGTGGAGGGGACATATTATCGCCTGAATTATACCCTATTATTGTCAAAAGTACGCCTTTTCTTTTAGAAGTGAGCAATCAGAAAATTATGGAATCGAAACATGATTCTGTATTGACTGTCATTGACTATTTTGATCGTTATTCCAGACCTTCTTTTTCGGAAAAATTGAAGAAATGTACAATAAATTTGCCCGGGACCATCAGGGGTTTATTTAAGGGTAAGACCAGTTCCCCTTTAGAAAAATCAAAACTTTCTTTTACGCTTACATCTGAACAATCAAAATCATGTGGCGAACTCGCCGGACGTATTAAAGTGAAGAATGGAGAATCGGCTGGGACTATAAATATTAGTGTTGAAATGCAGGATCCTTTAGTTGCTGCGCAACTGACAGATTCGGTAGTTAAGTGTCTTACAAAGTATGTAATTGATTATCGAACACAGAAAGCTAAAAATGACCTTGAATTTATTCAGGAACGTTTTGATGAAGCGAAGGACAAATATATTAAGGCTCAGGAGGCTCTTGCCTATTACAGAGACCAAAATAAGAATATAATTTTAGCATCTTCAAAGACAGAAGAGGAAAGGTTGGTTGGCGATTTTACTTTGACATCCACGCTTTATAACAGTTTAGCTCAACAATTGGAACAAGCCAAAATAAAAGTTCAGGAAAACACACCCGTATTTAAAATAATAGAGCCGGTAAAGATGGGGGGTAAAAGTAAACCAAATTCGAGTTTGATACTTGTAGTGATGACTCTGTTGGGTATTTTTATTGGAATAGGGATTAACCTGATAAAATTTATTAAATCTCAGATAAATGCTTAATTATAAGTCAGTATTGATTACTGGAGGAACAGGATCATTCGGGAAAAAGTTTACCGAAATTATTTTAAAGAAATATCCGGAGGTCGAAAGAATTGTAATTTATTCCCGAGATGAATTAAAACAATTTGAAATGGCCCAGTCTTATCCTAAGGATAAATATCCGAATATTAGATTTTTCATAGGGGATGTTCGTGATGGCGCCAGATTTAAACGTGCCTGCGAAGGCATTGATGTTATCATTCATGCTGCTGCATTGAAACAGGTTCCTACCGCCGAGTATAATCCCGACGAATGTATTAAAACTAACATTGGGGGTGCACAAAATGTGATTGATGCTGCTCTGGCTATGGACGTAAAAATAGTTGTTGCTTTATCAACTGATAAGGCTGCAGCACCTATTAATTTATATGGAGCTACCAAGTTAGTTTCCGATAAGCTTTTTATTGCTGCTGATAATTTAAAGGGCAACAGAAATTTGAGATTTTCTGTAGTCCGCTATGGAAACGTGATGGGTTCCAGAGGGTCCGTTATTCCTTTTTTTATTAGTAAAGCTAGACATGGTTGCATACCGATTACTCATCCTGACATGACCAGATTTAATATTTCACTTGAAGATGGTGTCGAAATGGTATTATGGGCAATTGAAAATGCGATTGGCAAAGAAATTTTTGTCCCTAAAATACCTTCTTATAAAATTGAAACTGTTGCCAGGGCTATTGCTCCCAATGCGGAAATAAAATGTATTGGAATTAGACCGGGCGAAAAATTGCATGAAGAAATGATTACTGAAGCAGATTCTTATAATACGATAGAATTTGATAAGTATTATGCTATTTTACCTGGAGATATAGATAAGGAAAAATATTTGAAATATTATAATGCTAAGGAAGTCCCTAATGGATTTACTTATAATTCAGGTACGAATGCAGAATGGGAGACAGTAGAATCCATGAGGAACAAAATTATAAAATATGTTGATCCTGATTTTAAACCCTTTCATTAATAGTAGATTTTATTAGAAAACATGGGAAAAGTCTTAATTACAGGTAGCAATGGGATGCTTGGTAATGTGCTTGCAGAAGAATTTTATCTAAAGAATAAGAATACTTTAGGAGTTGATTTACTAAAATCTGAGACGAGTATCCCTTTTGTTCAGTTAGATTTAACTGAATTATCCGATGTAGAATCTTTATTAAATGAAGTTAAACCTGCTGTAATTATACATACTGCGGCTTATACAAATGTTGATTTCTGTGAAAAAAATCATGAATTAACCGATAAGTTACACATAAATGCAACTAAGCTTTTGGCCGATTATTCTGAAAGTAAAGCCAAATTAGTCTTTATTTCCTCTGATTCTGTTTTTGATGGAATGATAGGAAATTACCGGGAAGATGATAACAAAGCTCCCACCAATTATTATGCGAAGACAAAAGATGTCGCAGAGGAAATTATCAAATCTACATGTGACGATTATATAATTGTTAGGACAAATATTTTTGGATTTCATCAAAATAATGGAAGTTCATTAGTAGAATGGGCATTAAATAAACTATTCATTGGCGAACAAATAAATGGTTTTACTGATGTTTATTTTAATGCAATTTATACGCGGTTATTGAGTCGTATTGTAATTGAAATGATTAATTTGAATTTAAAGGGCACCTATCACGTATGCTCAAATAACTCTGTGTCTAAGTTTGAATTCTTAAAAATACTAGCTGGTATTTTTAAACTAGATGTTAATTTAATTTCTCCAATTAAAATGGAAGATTCGAAGTTGGGTGCTAGTAGGCCCAAGAATACTACACTTAACACTGATAAGATTCATTCATTTATTAAATTGCCTTCTGTTGAAGATGGTTTAAATAAATTGCATGAAGATTACTTAAATAGTAAAACTGTTAAAATGTTTTGATATGAAATTAGGAAATGTGAAACTGAATGATTACAAACCACTATATTTTATTGCTGATATTGCCGCTAATCACGATGGTGATATTAACAGGGCATTCAAGCTGATAGAACTAGCAAAAGAAGCTGGAGCAGATGCTGCAAAATTTCAGAATTTCGTTGCTGAAAAAATTGTAAGTAAGAAAGGATTTGAAGAACTTAAATCAGGATTATCCCATCAGAAGAATTGGGGTAAACCTGTATTTGAAATTTATAAGGATGCTTCTGTTTCCTATGATTGGACACCTCTGCTAAAGAAAAAATGTGATGAAGTTGGAATTGAATATTTCACAAGTCCTTATGATTTTGAGAGTATTGAAGCAGTGGATCCGTATGTTAATTTATATAAAATTGGATCAGGAGATATTACATGGATAGAAATTATTGAATATATTGCAAAAAAAGGAAAACCTGTTATAATTGCTAGTGGAGCTTCTACTTTAGAGGATGTTGAACGCGCAATGGTTGCATTGAAAAAAATAACAAAAGATATTGTTTTAATGCAATGTAATACAAATTATACAGCTAGTGTTGAGAATTTTAAATACATTAATTTGAATGTACTTAAAATTTTTGTACAAAAGTATCCTGAAGTAGTTTTAGGACTATCCGATCACACTCCTGGACATGCAACAGTTTTAGGTGCTGTTGCCCTTGGAGCCAGAGTATTCGAAAAACATTTTACTGATGATAACTCACGAAGCGGACCAGATCATAAATTTGCAATGAATCCTGCGACTTGGCGAGATATGGTTGAACGAGCCAATGAAGTTTATCTTGCATTAGGCGATGGTAAAAAAGTAATTGAAGAAAATGAAAAGGAGACTTCAATTTTACAGCGCCGTTCTCTTCGGTTCACTAAAAAT
>DATBXH010000895.1:0-3636 GCA_036514375.1 Bacteroidales bacterium
CGATGCGGGCAAATCGAAAACCCGAGTTCCCAATCTCAAGTGTTCCATAGCCCGGTAGGGTAACCACAAAATCGCGCATGGCATGGTGATTGGTAGCTCCACCTTTAAGACCGGTTGTTCCATCGCCAATCACATCACTCATGGTTTCACTCACCGATTCGCCAAACCGGATGCGGACCCGTGGTGTTACTCGGTTACTGGTTGCCGTGGTAAGCTGTATGGCACCGTGCAGTTCAGTTCCGAAATCGAGAATGATTCCGCAGGTATCGGTTTTGCCATTCATAAACTGGCAAACCTGATCCTTGCCAATACCGAACCATGTCTGTCCGTCGCCATTTTTTAGGAGAATCTTTGGATTGATAATCTTTTTGCCGGTGGTGTCCGACATCCAGACAATCCTTTTGGGAGTAATGTAATATCTTGCTAATTCATCCCTGACAATGCCGTCTCCCAGCCTGTTTTTCAAAATGTCAGGGATCTGTGCTGTAAGATTAATTGCCGGAATGAGCAAAAGAATGCACCCATAAAAAATCCTTTTCATACGTATAAATTTTATTAGTAAAGATTGGATGAAATACTCATCATATCTTTGTTTAATGCCGTTTGGCAAGTATTCAAATCATGACTATTCCATTGAATTTACATAGTTACAACCCTAATTTGAGTTTATTCCGAAAAGTCTTTTACCCCCTAATCCTCCAATTGGGGGACTGAAAATTCAATGATTTTCATCTGTTTTACCCCTAACCCCTCCAGGGAACCAGATGAAAATCATTGAATTTTGGACTTTTCGGAGTAAACTCAAATTTAGAAAAAATTTCTGAGGTTGGCAGAATGACACGTATTCATTGATAAAACGAAGCTAATCGGTCCTGTTGGTTTTTAAATAGTTAAAAGTATCTCTCTTGATCGTCGTACAGTCTTTTATCATCAAAAAATCCATCCTGGGTAACCCGCTTCTCCAGCGTTACAAACTTACTCAGGATACTAAAAAACAAATCCTTATATATAGGTTTGCTAATGAAATATTCAATGCCAAGATCAAATATTTCTTCGCAGCGTTCTGTGTAGGCACTAATCACAACAATAGGTATCTTAAATGCCTGATCAATTAAGTATTTAGACAATTCAATTCCGTCCGTATCAGGCAGCATTAAATCCATTAGGATTAAATCAAAGTTTTTTGATTTGTTAATGATCTCATAAAATTCCCTGCCATCAGCAGCCCTGACAAGAGTTAATTCAAACTCCGAAAGAATTTCCTCTAAAACCAAGTAGTTAATGTCATCGTCCTCTACAACTAAAATCTTTTTCATAGTAAACCATTTAAAATAACATCAGAAAAATAATGCGCCTGATCCTATCTAAAATTTCCAATTCGCGCGTCCGATCGAGGTTATAGAATATCAGTAATGCAATTTGAACCCCGGGAAAATGATTACCCTTTTATAAAATTAAGTAAAATTCCAAAAATGTTGAAAAGAATAACCATCTTTTCTTTCATAAACACCTCCTGTTGGAAGTGGATACAGGCAAAAAAGCCATTTCTCCCATTTCTGAATTAATTTCTAAATTTGATGCGAAAACCAGAAACCTGACCTTATGTATAGGCTCATTACTACCCTTGTGCTAACATTCTATTCGCTCCTCTCCTATTCAGCCAATATCAACGACAGCCTGCTTAATGAACTTGAGAATACCCTCAAAATCCGAGATAGATATTTTACCTTGAAGACCAAACGCATCGACTCGCTTACCCATCAATTCAACCAGGTAGAGGATAAGGGAAACTACGTTATGGAGTACGACCTTTGCATGAAGCTTTTTAACGAATACGAATCGTTTACTTACGACTCGGCCTATAATTATATTGAAAAGGCCCAGATAGTCGCTTCACAGCTCAAGGACGTTCCGCGGATTGCCATGGCCAAAATCAAGACAGGATTTGTACTTTTGTCATCTGGTCTTTTTAAAGAATCGCTGGACACCTTGTTAAGCATCAGACCGGGAGATATCCCCGACTCCATAAAGTATCAATATTATTCCACGATTGCCCGCACGTATTACGATTTGGCGGATTATGTAAAGGGCACCAAATTCTCAGAGGTTTATAACCGCATTGGCAACCAGTATCTGGATAAGGCCATTGTCCTGGTGAACTCCAACTCCAATGAATATTGGTACTGCCTGACTTTACGAAAAATGAAGGGCAACGAAATTCAGGAGGCTGCCAGGGACTTTGAGTATTGGATACAACATTCGAAGCTCACAGAACATGAGTATGCCATTGCCGCATCCAGCCTTGGTTATATTTATACGCTGCTGGGTCAGAATAGTATAGCCGAGGATTTACTGATAAAGGCGTCCATTGCCGACATCAAGTCTTCGACTAAAGAAACTGTGGCGTTGCGTAATCTTTCAGATCTGATTTACAAGCGGGGAGACACCAAAACAGCTTACCGTTATATTAAACTGGCCATGGATGATGCCACTTTTTACAATGCCAGGCACCGGAAAATAGAAATTGCCAAGATTCTCCCCATTATCGAAGGTGAAAAACTGAATATTGTGGAGAAGCAAAAATCGGTACTCGAGATCTATGCCGTGCTCATTACGGTGCTGATTATTGTGGTGCTGATATTTGCTTACGTGATATTCAAGCAGCTCCGGAAGCTGAAACAGGCCAAATACATCATCCAGGAAATCAACCTTAACCTGATGGGAACCAACAACAAACTCATGGAAGCCAACAGGATCAAGGAGGAATACATCGGTTATTTCTTCAACATCAATTCCGAATTTATTGAGAAAATGGCCTCGTTCCAGAAAGCTGTTCACCGGAAGGTGGTGGCACGGCAATATGACGATCTGGATGATATTATAAAGACAAGCAGTTTAAAAGAAGACAGGGAGAATTTATTCCGGAACTTTGATAAGATCTTCCTCAAGCTTTTCCCCAATTTTGTGAACGATTTCAATACCCTGTTTGAGGTGGAAGACCGTATTATATTGAAAAGTGACGAATTGCTGACACCCGACCTGCGTATTTTTGCCCTGATGAGGCTTGGTATCAAGGACAACGAAAAAATAGCCAAATTCCTCGATTATTCGGTAACCACCATCTATACATACAAAACCAAGATCAAAAGTAAATCTCTTTACCGCGACCAGTTCGATGAAAAGATTATGGAAATCAGAGCGGTAAAATAAATGACTAAGCCATCCGGATACAATAAAGAAAACTCACTTTTTGTCTATATCCGGTCTAGATTTTTAACTAATGGTCCGGAGTATAAAGTTAAGGCAACCAGAAACATAAAACAAAAGTCGATTTAGAAAATCTAGATTGTGGTTGAATAAATTCTCTTTGGAGAGCAGTAAAAATAGATTTGCAGTGTCGGTCCCGATTTTGGTACCAAAAGATGAACACAGGGAATGACGCATAATTACAAACCTATCTAATTAAAATTGTATGAAAAAAACAACAGTTTTACTACTCTCACTATTACTGGTGTGTTCTTCATTTTTTTCGGGTTGCACCAAGCCCGAAGACGGAGCCTACACCGCACCCATAACAATTTCGGAAAAGATGGCAGGAACCTGGGCGTTAAGCCCCAATAAAGGGTTACTGCAGGA
>DATBXH010000896.1:0-5010 GCA_036514375.1 Bacteroidales bacterium
TCGTTCAATCCATATTGGAATCCAGCCATCCATTCCTCCGTAACTTAAGGAATTCAGAACACAACCCTGCTCATATTTAAGTGCCTGTTCCCTGTCTTTTTCATTGCCGTGCTCGAGCAAAATCTGTCGCAATGCTACATCACTAAGCCACGAATCCCAGTCCCATAGCATATCAAGATACTGATTGCTTCCCGGTGCCAGAAAAGGATATTTTAGTGCTCCTCCAGCCTCCCGGTACATACCTTTCATCTCCTTATAGATATTTTCGCGACATATGCGTTTGTACTTTTCAATATTCTCAGGAGTACGTGCGGGCATTTGAGCTAAAACATCCGCAACCACCAGGCTGAAGCATAAAACGACTAAAAGCTTTTTCATGACAGGATTTTTTATAAAGATATCAGCTTTGGACAAATTAGTCTCAACCTTAAAGAAAATATCGAAGCGGAAGTGTATTATTGAGTAGTTAGACCGAATAGTCAACGAATGTATTTACCCTTGAAAGTTTCCTTAAACCCAGATTACGGAATAGAAAAATATAATTGTGAAGCGATTCGTAATTATGTATAAAAATTGTTTGTAAATGCAGAAAACTCGTCCTTTTCCAATAAAATTCGTTTCCAGAAAGCAACCATAAACCCTGACCCATATCCGAAGAGTTGAGTAAAACTCACTAAAATGGTAAGCATACCAATTGAAATACTCCTATTTTTAAAAGAGGAGTCACAGAATAACAATAATGTAAATAACAAAACCGGAATTAAATAAAACACGGATACCAAAATTGATAATACCGATAAAAAAGCAATACCTATTATAAATAGTGAGGGTAACGTATGAATTATTTTTAACGATTCCGGATGTCTTTTGAATAAATTTATTCTTGCAATTCCCGAATTATATACTTGTTTAAAAAATTGCTTTAAACTTGTTCGTCTTTTATGATAAACAAATGCTTCGTTAATTAATCCTGTTTTAAACCCCCGTTTTATTATACGGATGCTGATATCGATGTCTTCCCCAAAACGCATATTGGAAAAACCTTTCGTTTCTTCCAGAACCTTTTTGGAGCAGCCCATATTAAAACTTCTTGGATAGAATTCATCAAGTCTTTTTTTGCCTCCACGAATGCCTCCTGTAGTTAAAAATGAAGTCATCGCGTAATTGATCGCTTTCTGAAAATGGGTAAAGTTCTCATGAGCTTTATCCGGTCCCCCAAAAGCATCAACAAAGTTGCTCATTAGCGCATTTTGAACAATCTCAATATAATGCACAGGTAAAATACAATCAGAATCCAAAAAAACACAATAATTTCCTTTAGCTTTTTCATAGCCGTAATTTCTACTTTGACCGGGACCGGTATTATTTTTATAAAAAAACCTGATGTTCAAAAACCCGCGATATTTATCTACAATTTCATCACATCTCTTTATAGAACCGTCTTCCACGATAATTACTTCAAAATTTTTCCTTGTCTGTTGAGTCAGACTTTTCAGCAACTCGTCAATTTCAAAAGGCCTGTTGTAAACCGGGATTACGATTGATAATTCTATGGCGTTATTTTTCATTATGTGGTATGGGAAAAAACACTTGATCTGCTTGTATTGATACAGATACTATATTGATTATTCAAAATAGACCGGACAAAGCATGAAAATGCTGTTATCACCGGCATTTGGACATTTCTTTTTAAGTTTGAATGGGGTTGAAGAAGAACGTCATAAGCTTTTATTTTGGTTGTTAAAATTCATTGTAATTCGGTTGTCTTATAAACTCGGGAATGAGTTTATCCTGTTACTTGTCCTTATAACGGTTGAATTAAAAAATACCCTACTTTAAAAATTTAAGTGCGGGTAATGCTGTGAAGATTTATAAATACAAGCAGACTGGAGCAGGCGAGTTTCTCCACAGGCTGAGGCTATGTAAAAAGTGGAAAATTGAGCGTAGTCTGGAGACTACGCTCAGCGCTCCGTCCTGTAGAACAGAGCAGTAGGCTTGGCGTAATTTACTCACTTCGTTTGTGAGAACACTTCGTTAAGTTCCAGATTACGTCGTATTAAATACTTTTTACACAGCCTCTTGGGGGGAGGTCATTAAGGATTGATCTGATTCGCTAACGCTCCTTAAAGCAATAAAGTTTTCCGCTATCTCATTGTAATGCTAAAAACCAATCAAACGTTGAGGTAAATAGTTTTTCTCCGTTATCGCTAAAAATATCGACTTTCACTTTGATAATGACCCGTTTTTTGGTCTCTAATTCGTCAATTATCCTGTCTATATCCGATTCAATGATGCTTGCTTTTGAAAAAACTGTTCCACTTGCCGGTTTGCTATACTTTATTTCTACCTTCCGGACTACGGGAACAACATTCAATTGGCGGTCCTTAAACTGATTTAACAGGAATTCTCCGCTTGAGGCCTCAGCAAGCGAAAATAGTGCACTTGCATGGATAGTCCCGAGATGATTCATATATTCATCCTTCTGTTCCAATTTAAAAATAGATTCTTTTCCATGACCGGCAGGCTGTAATCCAAGGAACTTATTGAAGGGGATTTCTAATACATTCATAATTCATAAATATCAAAGTTCCTCGGTTCGCCGCATAATTCCCGACCTTTCAGGATCATTTCAGGGAAACCTTTGAGATAATGTGTTCGTTCACGTGCTTCTTTCTCTTCCTCGGGTGTATAACGTTTGGTTATGCCCAGATCGGCAAGCGTAATATACTCCTCGTACACCGAATCTAATACCTCCAATGTTCTATCAGTAACGTACCGTTCGGCAGCATCGACAATCGCTTTATGCCAAACTTCTGTGCCTGACAATGTAATCGGCCGATCGGCGGTTTCAAGTATTCTAATTGACCTGTCTACCAATTCGCGTTCATACTCCTTATCTTTGTAAGTAGGATAGTTTGAATTATCCCATATCTTGAAAAGTTCTTTAAAATAAGGATCGTTCTCGCATTGCGATACAAATTCAAGGACATCCTTATGCCATGTAAAAATGGTAGGAGCATACGGGGGCGGGGGATTCTTTTTATTACTCTCCTCTATTTCTTTTGCATTTGCATCCTGTGCAATCTTGATGTAATAATCTTCCTTAAGGCCTCTTTTATCAGTCAAAAGCAATAGCTGGCCCGTACCAAACATTGCATCGTAAAATTCGTACCAATCCGGGATATTTGGAAAAAGCCCATCCTCATCTTTCTCCATCACATGGATGTAAAACTGCCAGTGAGTCTCATGTTCCAGATCTCTATAATAGCTTTGCTGCAGAAATTTTTTCATGAGCTCCAGTTCATTTCTTGTAATGGGAGGAATAAACGGGCAATATTCAATATTTTTCCCCCAGAAATCAAAATCAAAGCTGTTTTGTATTTCAGAAATATTAATTTGTCCGGCACGCCACTGTAACTGAAGGTTGAATAACTTCTTCTGAAGGACACAGTTCAGTACTTCCTGTGCGTTTTGCAGATATTCTTCGTTATCGTTCTCATTATAAATTCTCATATAATAGTCGAACAATTCGATCAATCCCGATTTTGCCCCGGCATAATAACCGATAAATTTTTCGACCGAATCCGGGCTGTATTTGCTGAGATAATTACGACAGGTTTCAGATTCCTTGATTTCGTTTATAAACTTTTGTTTCAGGCTTTCCAAAAACAATTTCTTTTCGTCAGCATTTGTGGGCACTGTCACTTTGCTGTATTCAAAATTATTAAAGTTTAACATGGTGCTGGCTAAATATTATCAGGGTTTAAAATATGGTAGAAAATTAGAATAAATTCGAAATATTTCAAACTGAAAATGAACGATGTTAAACTAATTCACATCTATTTTACCTCAAGTTCGCGGTCCGCATGTATTTCATTGAGAAAGTACCGGTCGTGCGAAACCACCAGCAACGTACCGGTATAATCATTCATAGCCGATGTAAGAATTTCGACACTCCGGATGTCAAGATTGTTGGTTGGCTCGTCCAGTACAAACAAGTCGGGAGCATGATTACTGATCATCAGACAACAGAGCATAAGTCTCATCTTCTCACCACCACTTAAGGTGCTGCATGGTTTATCCCAAAAATCTTTATGAAATAAATAACGGTTCAGCCGGATCTTAACTTCGTGTTCCGGTAACGCAGCATCATTATATTGCTGGGCCTGTTCGTAAACCGAAAGATGATCTTTTATCAATGAATAATCCTGGTCGATATATACCGATTTTGTATCCGTACGGTTTAATATTCCGTTTGTGGGCAAAATTTCTCCCAGGATAATCCGTATCAAAGTGGTTTTGCCCGAACCATTTTTTCCTTTTATGTGTATTCGTTCTCCACTCCGAATCTGAAAACTTAATCCCTGACTCCACAACATTTGACTGGTATAGCCAAAATTAATGTCCTGTGCCGTTACCAATATTTTGCCGGTATGAAGGGTAGAATTATCAAAATTCAGTTTCATTTTCCTCTGATCCGGCAATTTTTGCTGAACTTGTTTCAACTCCTCCGATATCGTGCTGATCTTTTCAGTATGAACATCCTTAAGTTTTGCCGAACTCAATTCGGCGTTGTTTTTTAGAGTCTTCATGTAGATGCGCGACACTCCTTCTTTTTCATGTTTTCCTTTACCGCGGGCATCCTGACGTTGCTTCCGTTCGAGCGATTCCCGTTCGGCCTTCTTTGCTTTCCGCAGCGCTTTTTCTTTCTCTTCGAGCTGTTGAAACAATGCATTATCAGCCATTTCCTTCTGCTCTTTATAGAAACTGTAATTGCCGCCGTATACAGTTACCCCCTGTTTATCCAGTTCGAAGATGGGACTGAGCAGTTCCAGTAAAACCCTGTCGTGGCTCACCACCAGCAGCGTGCCGAAACAGGAAGCAACAAAATTGTATAAGATCTCCCTGGCATGGGTATCCAAATGATTGGTGGGCTCGTCGAGTAATATAATATCGGGCTGATGAATCGATATGCCGGCCAGGAAGACTTTTGTTTTTTCTCCGCCACTT
>DATBXH010000897.1:0-5054 GCA_036514375.1 Bacteroidales bacterium
CGATCACGGTTTTCACATATTCGGCAGATCTGGCCCTTCCTTCAATTTTCAAAACTTTAACACCGGCATCGAGCAAAACATTTAAAAAATCAATGGTACATAAATCCTTAGGCGACATTATATATTGATTATCTATCTCAAGTTCGCGCTCAGTCTCTTTGTCAGAAACAATGTAAGCACGGCGGCATAACTGAAGGCAACTTCCTCTGTTTGCTGACTTATTATATTCGTGAAGACTCAAATAACACTTTCCAGATATAGCCATACACAAGGCTCCGTGTACAAATAGTTCCAATCTTAAAGGTTTTCCGGATGGGCCACATACGTTTTCTGCTTCAATGGACCTGGCAATCTGAGCTACCTGTTCAAGGCTGAGTTCTCTGGCTAAAACCACAACATCCGCAAATTTGGAGTAAAACTTTACCGTTTCAAAATTTGAGATACTCTGCTGTGTAGAAATATGAACTTCAACGCGCTTTTCGAAGGCATAACTAATAGCTGCAAGGTCGGATGCTATCACTGCAGTTATTTGATGTTCCCGGGCGCTATCAATTAAATCACGCATCAATTGCATATCCTGATCGTACATGACTGTGTTCAACGTCAAATATGTCTTAACCTGATGTTCATTACAAATTGAAACAATCTCCTTAAAATCATCAAAAGTAAAATTGATTGTAGATTGCGACCGCATATTAAGCTTATCGACGCCAAAATAAACAGAATCAGCACCAGCCTGAATAGCTGCTCTCAATGATTCCCAGGAACCCACCGGTGCCATTATTTCAAAATCCTTTCTAACCATATATTCTTTATAATTGAAACAACAAAGTTAGAGATTTTATTTTCGGATACTATAGTCCTAATTTAGGTTATCTTTTAATTACCGAATGGGAATAACAATACGGAATGTGGTGCCCTTATTGATTTCAGATCGAAGTACAAAAATTTTTCCCCGATGATATTCTTCTATAATCCTCTTTGTAAGCGAGAGACCTAGACCCCAGCCCCGTGTTTTTGTAGTAAACCCGGGTTTAAAAACCTTATTGAAATTACGTTTCAAAATCCCTCTTCCATTATCTATAACATCTATAAAGGATTGCTTATTATTAGTTGAAACTTTAATTTCAATCTTTCCTTCGTTCGTAACAGCATCTAACGCATTTTTAATCAAATTCTCAATAACCCAACCTAACAGGTTCACATTTAGTGGTAAAAAAATCTGATGGTTATCCGGATTAAATACTATTGTAACTGATTTCGGTGTGCGGGTTTGCATATATTTTACAACGTCTTCTATTACTTCAACCAGATTCACTATTTCCAATTTAGGCTGGGACCCAATTTTGGAAAACCTTTCAGTAATTATATTTAAACGCTGTACATCCTTTTCAAGCTCTGAAACAAGAGTTTGATCCTCAACTTTTTCCTTCAATATTTCAATCCACGCCATTAATGATGAAGCTGGAGTACCCAACTGATGAGCTGTTTCGCGCGATAATCCAAGCCAAACCTTGTTTTGCTCCGCTTTTCTGGACGAATTAAATGCAACATATGAAATAATGATAAAAATAATAATTACAGATAACTGCAAGTATGGATATATAGAAAGTTGCTGCAATAGAATCGACTCCTTGTAATAAATATAATTTCTTCTTCCATTTCCAAAATCAATTACCAACGGAGGATGCAACTTTTTCATGGATTCTAGTTGCTGGCTGATGTATTCGGGTCTTTTTGCTTTAACATCATCAAGATTACGATAATATAAAATTTTATCGTCCTGATCAGTTAAAATAACAGGAACTGTATTATTGTCTTCTATCACTTTAAACAAGAAATTCAGGTCTGTTTCGGATTGGGAAGATTCTAACAAAATACGTGTAGCTTCAGCCCAGATTGAAGCTTTTTTCTTTTCTTTCTCCGAAAGCTTGTTCACAAGGCGATCCGTATACCAAAGCGAACTAGCGCCTATGGCAACCGCGGCAATAAATAAGAACAGTTTCCACCGCTGTTTTAACGCATATATATCGATAACCGGCATCATTCCATAAAATGATTTGTTAGCTCACTCCCACTCTATTTTAGGTTTGTCATCCTTTATCGGCTGATTCAGTGATTTTTCTGTTTTGGTCTCTTTGGGTGTTGTTGATTTCTTATCAGCATCATCCCATTCAACCCTAATGGCAGTCTTCTTTTTTTGCTCTTCCTTCTTTACTGTTGAATCATTTTTATACCAACCAAATTCCTCATTCAAAATAGTCTTTAATTCTCCTTTTTGCTTTTTAAGGTTTCCTTTTACAACATCTAAAGCATTCTTAGTATCATACGTTATTTTATAATCTTTATTGTACCCGACAATAGATAAAGGAAGGCTGGTTTTACCTAAACCGTCATCCTCAACAGCACCAAATTCTTCATTTTCCTTTTTTGCCCTCTTTGCTTTTCCCCACAAAATATCAGAAAGTAAAATTTTAACCTTATATGTATAGTGATTATCAAACGAATGTATACCCGATGCAGTAATATCGAATGCAGATGAAACCACGTCCATCTGCGGAATAATTATCTGTTTATCTTTTATAAAGATCCTGTTTTTTAAAGTTGAAAATCTAATATTTTTTAGTTCATCAAGAGAAATAAACCTCGATAAACTATACATCGGCTCAAAATTAAGAAGTTCTCCATTCTCAATTATAATATCAGCATCAACGAGTAATTTATCCTGATTCATAACAAGAGCGTTGTTCCACTCGGATGAAATACCAATTTTGCCCCCTACAGTCCCTTTCAGATGTTTATCTTTCAATATGTTCTGTGAGAAATTATTAAATGTATAAAACATGTTCCGTATATCCAGTTTATTAACATCTACCTGTCCCTTTACTATAAAGTTCTTATTAACATCTTGAATCACTGCTCCATTTCCATTCACCCGACCAGATAGTGTTTCAAAGAACAATGATTTTAAAACAAACATTTTAGGTTTATAAATTAAATATCCTGACGCCCACTTAGCATTGAATTTGTTCAATTTAAAGTTATTAATGTGAAGTTTTAAATCAAGATTGATATGATCCGGGAACAACAACTCCCTGGAATATTGCGAGTTTATTTTTTTTTCATTGCTTATAAAATATTTTGAAAGGTCCAGATTCCGTGATGTAATATCTGCTTGCAATGTAAGATCCTGTTTTTGCTTTAATAAATAACTAAGCCAATCTTTTAAATTACCATTCACCAAAAAATCATTATCAAGAACATACAAAGAAATATTATTAAAGTACAGATCGTTATTCAACAAAACAGATCCGTTAATTTTTTCAAAATAATAATCACTGGATTTTATCTTAATACTTGCATCATAAAGTTTACAAAGTCCGTTACAAGCAATATTGCTGTAATCAGACAACTTAAATTTCTCTGAATTATTTACTGTTCCGGAAGCCTCAATATTTCCCTCCACCCGACCAGATAATAATTCCAGTGTATCAATATTCAAGAATTGTTTTAACTCATTTAAATTAAGATTATAAATAGCACTAAATTGAATTTTTTGTTCATGCGAATTTTCAAAAAGTAATTTGCCAGAAATATTCCCGGAGCCTAATACGGACGAAAATTTGTTAATCTTCAAAATTGAAGACTTTCCTTCATCACTCTGTCGCGTATACAAACCTGCCAAATCAACATCTTTTAATTTTAATCCGGATTTTTTTTGTACGAGTGTTCCATTTAAGAGTGAAAAATTTATACTAATTCTAGGTAGGCCCCTTTTACCGATAGGCCCATTAATGGAACAACCAAAATTTACAAGTCCTTTACCTTTGTATTCATTAAGGTTATCAGCAATTTTATCAGGCAAAGCCTCCAGAATATCAGCAAGATTTAGACGATCACCGGTTATTTTTAAATCTATCGATTCCTCAGGCCCAAAATCAATTGAACCAGACGTATTAAATTTCAAATCAACTATTTTTAATCGTCCTTCCTGAATAAAATACTTTGAATGAGTAATAGAAAGATTTAAATCAAATTGAATAGGTTTATTAATAACATAACTATAATCGGATACTATTAATTTATTCAAAAACAAAGAGCTATTAAAAGAGAGCGTTGGATTTTCTGCTCCTATATTTCCTTTTATTCTAAATCTACTGGTTAATCCCAAAATTTTGATTCCAGTTTTTAAATCACAGTATTCTAACTTTGTATCTATAAATAGTAAGTCTTTTAGTTCAAATGAAGACTTACTATCTTTTGCCTTTTCAGCAGGCTTTAATATATCAAAATTCCCTTTTCCTGACTTATCAATAACTATCCTTACATAACCGTCTTTAACACAGACTTGCTTAAGTTCAAATTTCCCTCCTATTAGTTTCAGAAGATTAAATTCAAAAAAAATCTTTTCAGCCTTAAGAAGGGTATCCTGTCTTTTCATACCATTTGACAGTTTAAACTTGTTTGAAGATTGAGCATAAACATCGTCCATGTGAACTGATGCATTTGGAAACTGTCGCCAGAGCGAAAAATCAATTTTTGCAATATTTATGCGTGCATCTACCTGTTTGTTTAATTGATCTACAACATATTGAATCAGCTGATCTTTAAATAAAAAATTAAGAACCAGGGTTACTAAGACAAGAAATAAAAGGAATGACCCTAACCCGATGGTCGTAAACTTCAAATATCTAAGTCCGATTTTCTTCATATCAACTTCTCAAAAGAAAATTCAAATCCATTCCTTCTTCAACCTCATATGGCTTTTGATGATACACGAAAATTTTAGCTGTTTTATTTCCCACAAGCGTTAATTTGCCATACTCATACTTTAACATGGTTCCTTCTTTTAAACCAACTACAACCTTTCCCGGATTTACTTCCAAAAATTCAGTAATCCTCTGATCACGCGTTTCACCCGCAAAACTTGAAACTACTACTTCAGTATAATGAGGATTTATCTGAAATGGAACAAAGCCAAAAGATTTAAATCCTATAGGTTCAACAATAGGCATATCGTTAGTAGTACAGAAGTAGGGCAAGCAACGTTTGCT
>DATBXH010000898.1:0-3286 GCA_036514375.1 Bacteroidales bacterium
AGAATTGAAAGGTTTTTCAAGGGTATCGCTCAATCCGGGAGAAACTAAAACTGTAAACATGAAGCTGAGGCCACGCGATTTTGCGTTCTGGGACGTAACAACCAATAATTGGAAAGTAGAGCCAGGTAAATTTGATGTACAAGTGGGAAGCAGTTCCAGGGATATTAAACTTTCGCAGCATATAGATATAAAATAAGAATTTATTACGGAGCTAACCGAAAAAGATTAATATTGAGATGGGACATAGAGAATTTAAAATTCTTCTCCGTGTCCCATTCTGTTTTATCTCTGTGACAGAACAGAAAAATAGTATTTTTGCAAACGATTCGTGCTAAAACTTAACTTGTGATTTACCCTAAAAATTTCGAAGAAAAAATAGGTTTCGATAAAATTCGCGATATGCTGAAAGAAGCTTGCTTGTGCGACCTGGGTAAGCAAAAAGTGGATGAGATTTCTTTTTACACTTCTTTTGAGCTCATACACAAGCTTCTTAGTCAGACTGAAGAGTTCCGTCAAATTTGCCTCATGGAGAACAATTTTCCGGTGGGGTATTTTATCGATTTGACACCAGCCCTGAAGAAGATTCGTATCATTGGAACCTTTCTGGAAATAAACGAAATCGCTGATCTCCGTAAATCGCTCGAATCTATCCACGCCATCCTCAATTTCTTCAAAGGAAAGGATCAAAACCTCTACCCCAATATTCGAGAACTTACAGAAGGGGTACAGTCATTTCCCGTCATCCTGAACCGTATTGATGCCATCCTCACCAAAAACAATCAGGTAAAAGATAACGCATCACCGGAACTAGCCGCCATCCGCAGGTCGATTGGAGAGAAAGTATCATCCGTAGGTCGAATTATGCAAAAGATATTGAAACAGGCACAGAGCGAAGGACTAGTGGATGAGGATACAGGCTTGTCCATGAGAGAAGGCAGGGCCGTAATTCCTGTAAATTCGACCTATAAGCGTAAAATCCAAGGTATTGTACATGATGAGTCTTCTACTGGTAAAACTTCGTTTATCGAACCGGCTGAAGCTGTGGAAATCAACAACGCTATCAGAGAACTTGAATTCGCCGAACGTCGGGAAATCATTAAAATATTAACCCTGTTTACGGACTATGTTCGCCCCTATCTCGATGAGTTATTTGCAGCATACAGTTTTATGGGAAGTATTGATTTTATAAGGGCCAAAGCCCTTTTCGCCCTTCGCATCAATGCCGTAAAACCTGCCATGTTCAATCAACCTGGATTTCGTTGGGCAAAAGCCATCCATCCTTTACTATACCTAACGTTGAAAAAAGAGAACCGCTCCGTGGTTCCGCTTGATATTTACCTAGACGAACGAGACCGCATCCTTCTTATTTCCGGACCAAATGCAGGAGGTAAGAGTGTTTGTCTTAAAACAACCGGACTCATTCAATTTATGTACCAGTGTGGATTGCTTGTTCCTCTTTCGGAAAATTCCGAAATGGGTTTGTTTGATAGTCTTTTCATCGACATTGGTGACGAACAATCCATTGAGAACGACCTTAGTACTTACAGTTCGCATCTGACGAACATGAAATATTTCCTGCGTAATTCTGATAATCACACGCTTTTACTCATCGATGAATTTGGCACAGGAACAGAGCCCATGTTGGGAGGGGCTATTGCTGAGTCTATTCTAAATCACCTGAATCAGAAAAATGTATATGGCGTTATCACAACGCATTATACCAATCTGAAACACTTTGCAGCTTCGGCTGATGGCATAGTGAATGGAGCCATGCTTTACGATTCGCAACAAATGCAGCCTCTTTTCCAATTACAGATTGGGAAACCTGGTAGTTCTTTTGCATTTGAGATTGCCCGTAAAATAGGGCTTCCGGAAGAAGTTTTAAAAGAAGCTACTGATAAAGTAGGCCAGGAACATGTGGATTTTGAGAAAAACCTACGAAATATTGCACGCGACAAGCGATATTGGGAAGGAAAGAGAGAAAATATCCGTAAGATGGAGAAACGCCTCGAAGAGTTGGTGGCCCGTCATCAGGATGATTTGCTGAAAACAGAACAGGAACGGAAAGCCATACTTGAAAAAGCAAAAACTGAAGCAAAAGAAGTATTAGCAGGTGCTAATAAACAAATTGAAAATACAATTCGTCTGATTAAGGAAAGCCAGGCAGAAAAAGAAAAAACCCGTGAGGTACGAAAACAACTTGAGGATTTTAAAGAACAGGTTGAAAAAGTAGACGCAGCCGATGAGGAGCGGATCCTCCGCAAAATAGAAAAGCTTAAAGAACGGGAAGATCGGGTAAAGAAAAAAGAATCTCACATAGAAAGTCAACAATCAAAAGAAATTGAGAAAGCAAAAATCGAAGTTGGCGATAAGGTAAAATTATTTGGTCAGGATAGTGTTGGTGAGGTACTGGATATCAATGGGAAAAATTACCTGGTAGCTTTTGGAAGTATGACCACCTCGTTACCCGAATCCAGGATAGAGAAAATATCAAACAACGAATTTAAACGCCAAAGCCAGGTGCAGCACAACCCTGCGGTTGCGGCTCATTTCAGCATGCAGGAACGAAGATTGAACTTTAAATCCAATATCGATGTTCGTGGCATGCGTACTGAAGAAGCACTCGAGAAAGTGCAGGAGCTGGTAGATGAGGCCTTAATGCTGAATTTTCATGAGGTAAAAATACTGCACGGCAAAGGCAATGGTATTCTACGTCAAATGATCCGGGAGTTTCTGTCTACTTTTGACTTTATCAAATCTTACCACGACGAGCACATCGAAATGGGCGGATCAGGAATAACGGTGGTTGAACTAGAATGATCATGTTTTTAAAATAATATTTATTAAATACTTAAAAAATGAAAAAAATACCAATACTAATTTTCCTGCTTTCATTCAGTTTGTTTACGGGTTTTGCGCAGCAGCCCAAGGTTTCCATTTATAACCCTGATGCCGATGCCAAGGCTGATATTAAGGCTGCCGTTGCAAAAGCATCTGCTGAAAATAAACATGTCCTGTTACAGATAGGAGGAAACTGGTGCCCTTGGTGTGTGAAACTTCATAAACTTTTTCATACGGATAATACTATCGATTCTACTTTAAAAGCGGATTATATCTTCATGATGGTTAATTACAGTAAAGAAAACAAGAACCTCCCCGTACTGAAAGAGCTCGACTTCCCTCAGCGTTTTGGCTTTCCTGTACTGGTGGTGCTTGATAAAACCGGCAAAAAAATCCATACTCAGGACACAGGACTATTGGAAGCCGGCGACGGATATGATTCCAA
>DATBXH010000899.1:0-9064 GCA_036514375.1 Bacteroidales bacterium
TCCCCAGGAAAAGATACCGGTAGATGCGATAAGGGATGCCGGTTATCAGGCTATCTGGCATGGACAGAAAAGTTGGAACGGAGTTGCAATCTTAACAAAACAGATTCAGGCAGAGGAAATCAGGCGTGCACTTCCCGGTGATCTGAATGACGATCAGAGCCGGTATCTCGAAGCCAACATCAATGGCATAGTCCTGGGTTGTCTTTATCTGCCCAATGGTAATCCTGCTCCCGGACCCAAGTTCGACTATAAAATGGGTTGGTTTGACAGATTTACAAAACATGCATCACAGTTACTGGCATCTGGTACGCCGGTAATATTAACAGGAGATTATAATGTAATTCCAACCGAACTTGACGCATATAAGCCGGAAAACTGGGTAAAAGATGCCTTGTTTTTGCCGGAGGTTCGTTCGGCTTTCACAACTCTGGTTGCGCAAGGATGGACTGATGCAATACGAAGGCTTTATCCCAACGAAATAATCTATACGTTCTGGGATTTCTTTAGGAATTCATTTGACCGTAATGCCGGAATACGCATCGATCATTTCCTGCTCAGCCCTCATTTGGAAAAACGTCTTATGGCCGCTGGTGTTGACCGCATTGTTCGTGGATGGGAAAAGACGAGCGATCATGCCCCGGTTTGGATTGAACTGGCCGATAAATAAAACAGATAATACCGTTGTGATTTACAACAAACCGACTCCAAAATCCAATAACAGAACTAATCTTTTCCATTTGGTAAGGTATTTGTTTAATAAGCGGTATAAGCCATCCCGTCTAGGATACAGCGGGTTTGGCAAACTGTCATTAGGGTAAAAGAGATCCGACTTTTGAAAAAAGTTAATAACTTGTTGATATTTATTAAGCTAAACTGCGTAAAGTTTGAAAACTATTTCTGAAATTGGGTTGCATAAATTTTAACATTTATAAACCTTTTAATCTCAGTAAAATCAAACTGATTTTTTTTAATTACTAATTTTTTTTATTTATTAATCAATTCTTTAATACTATGAACAAGGGAGAATTAATTGATGCAATTGCAAAGTCAAGTAAATTGACAAAGAAAGATTCGCAGAAAGCTCTGGAAGCTATTTTGAATGCTACAAGTAAGACCCTTAAAAAAGGCAAAAAGTTAACACTTGTTGGCTTTGGTACCTTTTCAGTAGTAAAACGTGCAGCCAGAACAGGTCGTAACCCTCGTACCGGAAAAGCTCTTCAAATTCCGGCAAAGAAAGCTGTTAAGTTTAGCGTAGGTTCTAAACTGGCTAAATCAGTATTATAAGAAAAGCCAAGGCCATCCGGTTCCGGATGGCCTTTTCAAACAGTAAACAAGCCACATCAGGAAGCCTTTCATCGATGGTTTTCTAATGTGGCTTGTTTACATACCTTAAGAGCCAACAAAACACGCTCCCATCATTCTTCCAAAAAATAAAAAGAAAGTTGATATAAGGGATCAAAAACAAACGACACGTTTTCCTTAATGTTAATCACCAGCCACCAGACCGTTAAAAAACAAAACCCGGAAATTATTGTTTTTATAATAATCATCAAGGTTATTGTACAAAAAGTATTTACAACAGAAGATTCTCAAATACACACTTACTTAAATTGCTCAACCTATGAAAACTGTTCTGATTATTGTGGCTGTTATCGTAGTCATCATTGTAATTTTGCTTATTATAGCATTATTTGCTAAAAAGGATTATGGGGTCGAACGTGAGGTAACCATCAACAGGCCCAGGATGGATGTATTTGCATATATTAAGTTTCTAAAGAATCAGGATAATTACAGCAAGTGGGCCACAATGGATCCCAACATGAAAAGAGAGTATCGCGGTACCGACGGAACACAGGGTTTCGTTTCAGCCTGGGAAAGCGAAAATAAAAATGTAGGAAAGGGAGAGCAGGAAATAGAAAAAGTAACCGAAGGCCAACGAATTGATTATGAAATCAGGTTTATCAAACCTTTTGAATCAACAGCTAAAGCTTATATGATAACCGGACCGGCTTCAGACACAAGTCGGACAATAGTGAAATGGGGATTCAAAAGCAGGATGAAATATCCAATGAACCTTATGCTTCTGTTCATGAACATGGAGAAAATGATAGGAGATGATTTTACCACAGGTCTTACCAATTTGAAAAATACACTTGAAAAATGAATGGTATGCTTTTATAAATTCCGCACAGAAAAGCAACATTTGACTTCGTATCTGCAACGAATATCGAGAGTCTTTTGGCCGAAACACAAATTCAGATAAAAAAATTGAAATTCGTGTAACGTCCCCCCGGTCAGTGTCGTCTTACACATGTAAACGGCTCGACTAAAAACATGAAATATATCGAACTAATTCCAATTTTATTGTTTGCCCTGATGCTGATTATAGATCGCAGGCAGCTGGGTAAAATCAGTCAATTGGTAAAAGAGTTTGAGCAACGCAATTTGGACGCAGAAATAAACACAACATACCTTTGTTCCGAAACTCTGTATGCGTTTGAATATAGCAATGAGGAACCGGCAGAGGAAGTAAAAATATCAGAACCATTAGAGTTCAAAAACGAAAAAGATCTATCAAAACCTTCCGTCGTCATCATGGCGTCCACAGATTTTTCATGGTAATAAACCTGGTAGCTGCATACGAATGATCATCCGTATGCTAAGAATCATACAAATTGTTTCCTGAACAAATCATTTATATTTTAGGTTGTATGATTTTAATAAAGTCAGAAAGACCGTAAGAAATGAATTTGTATATTGAACGGATAAAAGACCTCCGTCTGCATGATCTTAAAGCATATCATACCCAAACCTGCTTTACAACCCTATATTGATTCGTTCTGGGTGTTCGAAAGTGACTTTGGTGTACCGGTCACAAGCAGCCGTGTGATTGTACCAAGCGGCAAAGCAAAGATCATTATACCTTATAAAAATCCGCTTTTTGCAAACTGTAAAAGCTTTTCCAAAGAAAGTAAAGAAAATCATATTCACTTTGTTGGGGCCTGGGACGAACCGGTTGTAATCAGTTCCCATACCAGGGAAACCGGCACCATTATTATTCAGCTTTTACCTAAAGGAGCATACCGGTTTGCAGATTTTGCATTACACGAACTTACCAATCAGCTTTTCACTTTCGATGAGCTCTACGGTCAGCAAGGCAAGGATATTCAAAACAGAATTGCAGATACCGGTGATGTAATACAAAAAATTGAACTGATTCAGTTATTTCTCATAGGCAAACTCAATCAGCTAAATCAAAACCAATCCATCGTTGATTATGTAACGGAAATGATCGTTCACACACACGGACTGATGGAGATAAATCAACTGGTAAAAAAGACGGGATATTCCAAGCGTTATATCGACCTGTTGTTTCAACGGTATATTGGACTTTCACCAAAAACGCTTGCCGCTGTCACCCGGTTCCAGAAGTTCTATTCTTTATGGGCCAATCGAAACTCTCCCGACTTCTACAAAGACGATTTGTATAATTTCTACTACGATCAATCTCATTTTATTAAGGAGTTTAAAAACTTTACCGGCGGGTATTCTCCCACACAATATGCAGAAGTCAATAATGATTTTGGCCGGATCTTTTATCGCAGGTAGCATTTCCCTTTTTTACAATCATAGCTGTTTTTTTGTCTTCAATTTTGTATCATAATTCAAAAACGTACAAAGATGAAACATTTGATTAACTGGGTAGAAATTCCCGTCATTGACCTGAAAAGAGCGATCGGATTTTATTCAAAGATCCTTGGAGTCGAATTTAACGAAATGGAAATAGGCGGTTCCAGGTACGCTATATTTCCGACAGACGACAGATTTAACAGCGGAGCCCTGGCACAAGGAGAGTATTACAAACCGAACACCGACGGTATCACCATTTATCTTGACGGTGGCACAGATCTCAGCATCATCTTATCCAAAGTAAAGGCAGCAGGTGGCGAAGTGATCATGGAAAAGATATTTCTGGCAAAAGAAGCCGGTTACATCGGTATGTTTATAGATACCGAAGGAAACAAAATCGGACTGCAACACATGTGAATCAAATGAAGACAGTTTTGGATACAAAAAAAGCAACAATGAAATCGAAAATTCTTTTACGGATAGCGGCCGGATTGATTTTTATCCATGGCTTAGGTCACACCATGGGTCACATCAACTGGAAACATGCTGCATTACCTGCCAAACAGGAAGTTATCAATCAAATGACAGAGCATAAGTTTCCATTTATGGGTACCAGCAGAAGCATGGGTGAATATTACGAAGGATATGGCTATGCCTCCACATTGGCATTGTTATTCATAGCCGTTGTTGTGCTGATTGTTTCCGGGCACATCACTGATAATGTTAGTCTTTCAAGAAAACTTCTTATATCTGCTGCAATTATTCTTTTTGCCTGGGGAATCGATGAGCTAATTTTCTTTTTCCCGTTTGCAGCCGGGTTTAGTATAATTGCCGGTGTCCTTATAGTAATTGCAACCTTAAATTTGAATCGAAAGAATTTTATACAGGGAACCGGCAAATAGGAAGTTGTATTTCTAATTAAGCAGGTGTAAGAACTTTACATCTGCTTAACTGTTACATAATTTACATAACAACCCCTAACAATGGAAACGAAAGTCGTAATTCTGTTCTTTACCCTTATATTTTTCGTTTTACTGCTTATAACGTCCCTCTTTTTCCTGTTTTGGAAGCGTACCAAGAGAATCGGATTATGGACATTCTCAGTACTGACAATTCTCCTGATAGGATTTGGTTTTTACCATTTTACTCCGCGACACTTTAAACGAAACTACCTGTTTAATACTGCAAAATGGGATTCTGCATCGTTCCGCCCTTACGCCGATACAATACATTTCTATATTGGAGCTGCCGGTGATGCCAAAGCAATCTCCGATCCTCTGTTTAACGGCAATTTTAACTCTATAACTCCTGAGAACGATCTCAAGATGCGAGCCTTATTAAAAAATGGAAATGTTGGACAATACGATTTCAGGCATACGGATTCCCTTGTAAATAGTGCATTAAGCAAAAATATGAGAGTAAGAGGTCATACCTTAATATGGGGTAAGCTTTCCGACAGGTTTAAAGCTCCGGACCTGGAACGTTATCTGAAGAAATTTCCTGCGGAACAACGAAGAACCGAACTCTGGAATCTGATGGAGAATTACATCACTACAGTCTTAAATCATTATAAAGGAAAGATAAAAATATGGGATGTGGTCAACGAACCACTTCAATTTTCGCAATCAGGGGGACTGGAAAAAAATGTTTATTACCGTTATTTAGGCGAGAGTTACATTGCCAAATCTTTCCTTCTTGCCAAAAGTGTCGATCCTGATCTGAAACTTTACCTGAACGAACAATTGAACGGATACAGCGATAAGCGGGCAGAAGCTTTCTATGAACTGGTAAAAAAACTAAAAGATAATGCAATTCCAATTACCGGCGTAGGCATCCAATCACATGTCATATTAGACTGTCCTGATTTAGGTGACTTTGAACGATACCTGAAACGAATTGCAGCATTGGGCCTTGAAATCGAAATAACAGAGCTGGACGCCCGTTTAAGACTCTTTAAGGACACTCCTGACCCATACAAAGCACAGGGGGAATTTTACGGCAAACTTCTTTCCATCTGCCTCAACATTCCGGCTTGCAAGGGAGTTACGTTTTGGGGATACTGCGATAATCATTGCTGGTACGATCATATTCCCTTTTGTGCCAAACCGAATGAACCCTATTTGTTCGATAAATACAAGAAGCCTAAACCTGCATATGAATCCATATATACTACCTTAAAACAATATGCAGCTAATAGATACCCGAAAAAGGTAAATTAATAACCTGCTTAATCTATGGCGCGTTCCTCTAAATGGTTAGGAGATCGGTTTCTCAATCCGAAAATAGCAGTTCGATCCTGCTACGCGCTACTATGTTATAGTTACGAGCAATCGGGAAACTATATAAAAAGATTTTGGCGTGCTAATAAAGGAAATGTGATGTTTATTCCTTCCCTACACTATCTTTTAATGATAATCTCCTCAATATGGGAGCCTTCTTGGCAGCTGTGGCAACAACAAGCAAGGTCATTCCTCCGCCAAAAATAACAGAGGGTACCAGGCCCATAAGCTTAGCAGCCACACCCGATTCAAAAGCTCCCAACTCATTGGACGATCCTATAAATATACTATTTACAGCCGCGACACGTCCACGCATCTCATCTGGTGTAAAAATCTGCAGGATACTGCCACGTATTACGACGCTGAGATTATCAAATACTCCACTCAGAATAAGAACAAGTACTGAAAAATAAAAATTGGCAGATACTGCAAACAGAATCATACAAATACCAAATCCGGTTACTGCATAAAGTAAATAATGACCTGTCTTTTTCAGCGGTGGATTATACATCAGATAAACCGACATGGCAATAGCTCCGATGGCGGGAGCTGCGCGCAATAAGCCTAATCCCTGCGGACCAACTTTCAAAATATCGGAAGCAAATGCCGGCAGCAAGGCAACAGCTCCCCCAAATAGCACTGCAAACATATCAAGCGAAAACGCACCCAAAAGAATTTGATGATCGAATACATATTTAATACCCTCATGAATCCGCTGGAAAATACCATCATTATTTGATACTACGGGAACGCTCCTGGTACTTTTTACACTTACAATAAAAAGTATGGAAATAAAATACAATAAAAATACCACCACATAAGCCGGAATGATTCCTGAGAAACCGTAAACCAACCCTCCGATAGCGGGTCCCGTTACGGCAGCAATCTGCCAGTTCATACTATTCCAGGTAGCGGCATTGGTCAATAGCTCTTTGGATACTAATTGGCCAAGAAATGCGGTTTGTGCTGGTGTTATAATTCCACGTACAAGACCAGTTATAAAAATAGTAACAAACACCGGGAAGATACCGAACAACGCATAGCAATGAAGCGAAGGAATACTGTATAACGTCAGTATGGCAGACCCAAGAAGTAATAAAAAAGTAGTATACTTTATAATATTCTTCCGGTCCCAGATATCAGCAAAATGACCGGCAAAAAGTGCAATTCCAACCTGTGGGATAACCTCTGTAAGGCCGATCAATCCCAACCATAAAACACTTTTGGTAAGACTGTACACTTGCCAGCTAACTACAACGGATTGCATCAGCGTAGCAGTAGTCATAATGAAACGATAAGCTAAAAAATAACGGACATTACTGATTCTCATCACGGCAAAGGCCTCGTCCGCAAATAATTTTCGAAATTGCATAAACTCTCCCAGACTAATTTTTAAAAGGCAAAAATAAAGTTTGTTTGGCATCTCAATAATAAACGATCCGATATTTTTCTTACCATCCGTATCGTCGTTCGGAATGTATATTCTTTAAACCTTTAATACCCTTTAATGTTAAGGAAATATAAAACAATAATCTATTTCCTCATGGAAAAGTACTTTTTACCGATTGGAGCCTTTTCTGCTTTCATTGCCGTAGCCGCCGGGGCTTTTGGAGCCCACTATTTAAAGAACCACCTTGATGCTGCGATGCTCACAGTATTTGATACAGCTGTACGTTATCAGATGTATCATGCTTTTGCCATCGGACTACTATCCTTTTCGTTGCGGGATAATGACAGTAAATGGGGAAGAACGGCAGGATGGTTCTTTATTGCCGGAACGATATTGTTTTCAGGAAGTCTCTACCTGTTAAGCATCAGTGGAATAAAGTGGATTGGAGCCATCACTCCTTTGGGAGGTCTGGCATTTCTGGCCGGATGGTTTTCCTTTGCAATGCACGCATTACCAAAGAATAGATAACCCCATATCAACCTATTGCATAAATGTACCAGTCTATATCTTAGACATACTTTCATTTAACAATTCCCGATCCTTTTAAGTGAGTTACCAGGTAATGTTAAAAGTTGTGGAATCCCCACCTTTCATTCTTATAGGCTGAGACTCATCGATACTGATTTGGAGATTAAATATCGGAGGCCTAAATTTCTTTGCCATAGCTACGATAATCCCTTTATCAAATTCATCAGGATAAGGATTGGTACAAACTAATCTGGCAGAACGTTCCCCTGTTTTCTGATAAATATAATTTCCAATCTCCCCGTTCCTGTGATTCATTTGGTATGCAACATCTATCGCTGATAAAGCTTTATGGATATCACTGATTTCCGGCGGAAATTTTGCATTCTCAGGTATCTTCTGACCAATGGAATACAAAGTGGAATTTCCTATTTGTTCGGTAATGGACTTAAATGCATTTAACCATGCTTGTTGGCTGTACCAATGCCCTGGCTTGGGATCCTGGATTCCATTATCGCTCAAAATTTTCAGGGCTTTAGCTTTAAATCCTCCCATCCCATCAACAATGGCATATACGGTTTCACCGTTAACTTCCACTTTGGAGGAAGACGCAACAAATACTTTCATAATGGTTTATTTTGAAAGGTTTCTTAATGAAATTTAATCATTTTTGTAGCCTGCCACCAGTTAACTTCATACAAATAGTAACTAAATTCTAATATAGATTCTGCCCCGGCACTATCAATATCTTCAGCAAGTTTCTATAAAGATTCTATTTTATGTAAACAGATAAGTTACATACGATTGGCCAGGCGCTTAGATTCAGTTCCTTGTAAATACCGGATTTGAAACGCCTTCTTAAGAAATAAATAGGATTTTGTGCGTCTATCCAAGTTAGTTTTATTGTCAATTCTCTTATTTTTGCACAAACAGATAAAATTATGGCTCATTTAATCTCCGCCTCAATCCTGAATGCCGATTTCAGTAATCTGAAAAAGGAAATCGAAATGATAAATACCAGCGAAACGGATTGGTTTCATCTCGATATTATGGATGGAGTGTTCGTTCCAAATATTTCGTTTGGCTTTCCTATCGTTGAACAAGTGAAAAAATACGGCAGTAAACCGCTGGATGTACATCTTATGATTGCTGATCCGGATAAATATATTGAACGGTTTAAGGAAGCAGGCGCCGATGTACTGACTGTGCATTATGAAACTTGTGTTCATCTTCACCGAAC
>DATBXH010000900.1:0-3423 GCA_036514375.1 Bacteroidales bacterium
TTCCGGCGTTTTCACCAAATGCTTTTCCATACATGGATTGATAGTTACGCTGATAATACCGGCTAAGAACAATAAAGCTCAATCGGGAATCTACATAAGTTTGAACCCCATTCAGCATCGCTATTCCTCCACTCTGAGAAACTGCCTCTTCTCCAAAAAAAATAACGTTACCCTTTCTGTAACGAAAATTCCAACTAAGGTTATAATTTGAATTTCCCCTGAAATAATACCTGTTATAAGGAGTCAAATCAGCATTCAATGCTGAAGAATACGTGTAGCAGATAGCTGTAATTCCAGCTCTCAGGTTAGGCTTGATCAACGAAATATTGCAACCAAGAACGTTGGAACGAATAGCATCTTCGTCAGCAATTTCGCTTGAAACAGTATGCAGTCCCGAGGTCTGAAGTGAGGATACTTCGGTAATATCACCGGATAAAGAATCTTTACCGGTAATATTAGCATCTATGCGATGACTCGATGCCCAGAGTGAAATTTCAATTGGTTTTAGATCACACGTAATTGCTGCCCCCCTGAAGAAATTATTCTCGTCTGATGATTGATAACGGGTAATCCCCTGGCCTCGTTGCATCGAACTCAAAACTATCGGCGATTTTCCAAAACTAAGCCCGGACCACACTGCCAATCCCTGCCCGAAATAAACCCGATAATCTCCCAGAACAAAAGTTTTAATAAATCTCAGACGATTTAACTGCATATAAAAAGAATAGAAATCAAATCCTTGTTTGTTACTGCCTTTAAAAAATTCTTCACCGGCATCATTCTTAGCTGTGAACCCGGCAGACGCTTTCTTATTGAATTGGCCGGAATAACGAACATAGGCACTGGTCGGACCTCCTTTAAAGTAACCCGATCCATTCGGCGTTTCTTCCGCACTAAAACCTTTCTGAGTTTCTAAAACCCTTTGGGAACGTAATAATAACCGGTGGTGACTATTCCTTAAAAGAAGTTCGGGTGACACCGAAAGTTCTTTACCGGGAATATCGAATAACAAAAATGGCGAAAGCAATTTTGCATCCTTTTCCGAAAAACCCTGAATATTTACAATTTCATAAACAGATGCAATGGCTCCGTATGTCTTGATATAAGCTTTGATGTTCAGAATCTGAAACTCACTTAGCCAGAATAATTTCTCCAGATCCTCATCGGTAGCAGTATTAATATGGATCGGATTTTCGGTCAGATTGTTCAGTAAGTCGGCCAGTTCATCCATATCTGTCCCGTCTTCTAATCCGGAAGCAATTTCAGTAATAATCTCCTGCATCGACATCATGGCATTCTCTATAGAATCCTGTGCATACAGTTCATTTGGCAGCATGAATATGCCAAAGAGTAATGCAAGTAAAAACTTCGGCATATTTTTAAAATTCGTAACTAATGGAAATGTGAGGGCTAAAGCCCAAATAGTAATGCTTTGTAAAAGCTATATCTGCTGTTATTTTATGGTACTTGTACCCCAATCCGAAACTATACTGTTCATAGCCGGACGAAAACCCTCCGCGAAGAAATAAATTTTCGAGACTTTTTATCTCCAGTCCTCCTTTATAGACAGGTTCCTGATTCAGCTCTTTTTCAACCTCTGCAGAAATGAAGGCCTTTTCTTCAAAACGATAGCCCAAACCCATCCGCATAACAGTAGGAATTTCTTCCTCTAAAGGAGCATTCTTCCTGACGCGGGTTGGATTGTACAAGTGAAATCCGAGGGTGAAATTTTTGAGTGGTTCAGCCAATAACCCGACTTCTGCTGTTGCTGCATTATAATTAACATATCCCTCAGCCAGGTGTGTTTGCAGATAATCAATCTGAATACCGGCAGAAAAATGTTTTGTAAACTTCCGGCTATATGCCAGGCCAAACTTAGCTTCGTAATATTTGGAATAACCAAAATACCGGTAACATACACCAATGGTTCCGGGTTTGAATGGGAAAGCAAAGGTTCCGGCCTGCATAGAAAATTCTTTCACCAGGAACCTGTTCTCAAAATGAAAACCTGCAGTTGGCAATTTCAGGAATGCAAGAGCTGCCTGGTTGTTAAATGTTCCCCAGGCGTCGCGTAGTGTTACAGACGCATTGGATAAAGCAGATGACCGAGCTCCTGCGGGATAATTTCCATTTCCTCCTTTAAGCGTCAATAAACCGACCATTAAACTGGTTAGTATTAAAAATAGCTTTTGTAGCGAAGGCATATTTCATAATTTTTAGGTTTGCTGGAATGAAATATTCGTGCCTCATCAATGTTTATTGCCGGAAACGTTGTCTGCGGTAAGCCTAACTGTTTGTATAGAAACTTCCCAGGTTATAAAAACCTGGAAAGTTTACTTAGAGTTTAATTAACCTTAAACTCGTACTTCACCTTTGCTAGTTCCTCGTTGGCTTGAACTATTTTCTTTTCCAGTGATCCTTTAAATGCTATGACTTTCTGCATCACTTCTGGTTCACCGGTTCCTATGATCTGAGCTGCAAGTATACCTGCATTACGGGCACCGTCGAGGGCAACAGTTGCAACAGGTATACCCGGAGGCATCTGGAGGATTGAAAGAATGGAATCCCATCCGTCGATAGAAATCGAAGCTTTTATTGGTACCCCAATCACCGGAATCGGAGTCAATGCAGCAATTACACCAGGTAAATGTGCAGCTCCACCCGCTCCTGCAATAATCACCTTAACACCGCGCTGGTATGCATTTCGTGCAAAATCCATCGCCTGTTGGGGAGTACGATGTGCCGACAGTGCATTAATCTCGAACGGGATTTTAAACTCGTTCAGCACTGCTGCTGCTTCCTGCATAATCGGAAGATCGGACGTACTTCCCATGATAATACTAACTTTCGCGTTCATCAAAGTATCAATTAGCGTTTTATATTTAAAAAAATAAAGTTAAATTAATTTTATAATTTCGTGGCTATTTTAAAATACAAAAATACACAATGAAAAAGGTAAAAATCCTTGATCAGGAATTTAAAATGGTTATCCCTTCCGACACCATAAAACTTGCTATTGATCAGGTTGCAACACAAATTAACAATGATTATTTTGATGATGAAATCCTTTTTCTAAGTATTTTAAATGGTTCTTTTATGTTTGCTTCCGATCTGGTAAAACGGATTAAACCATTATGCCAGCTTTCGTTTGTAAAATTATCTTCATACAATGGAGACACTTCTACAGGAACATTTAAAGAGCTAATTGGTTTAAATGAAAATATCAAAGGTCGGAAAATAATTGTCATTGAAGACATCGTAGACACGGGAGCTACTATAGAAACCATTATAAAGCAGCTCAAGGCTATGAATCCGGAATCGGTGAAGGTGGCTACACTCCTGTTTAAACCTCAGTCGTACATAAAAAATCTCAAGATAGATTATGTAGGACTCGAAATTCCGGGTGATTTTCTCATCGGGTAC
>DATBXH010000901.1:0-4106 GCA_036514375.1 Bacteroidales bacterium
CTACCATTAGCTTAAAGATTAAATCAAAGGCAGATACCACATCCCTGCCAGTGGATTCAAAGCTGACTTATATAGTACCAGCTATTCGCATGATGCTGACGGAAAACGCACCCAAAACAGTTATTACCCGGCACCATAACCTGGTGAAGAATTTTTATGGAAGTACAGCAGGTTTTGAGAAGATTTCGCTTCCTTTCTCACCGGATATCATTGTTTATTGCAAGGCACGAGCCATCTATATTGAAAATACAGCTAATCCTGAAGATGCTGTAAAAGAAGCTTCGGAAAAGATTGAAACTTACAAAAGGGTTTATAAATATCCACCCAAAATATTGGTCTTAAAAGATCTGGGATTTATCGCTGTAGAAGATAATTACCAGTCGGCTGAAATCGCGCTCGATGTTTTCGAGGACTTAATGAAAATCAGCTTCTACACCGAAAACTTTGGTGGCCCGAAATTCATGAACGAACGCGAGATCGCTTTTATCGATAACTGGGAGGTGGAAAACTACCGTCGTTCCGTATCAAAAGGCCAAGGCTCGGGCAGCCGTGTAGCCAATAAAACGGTTATTGTAACAGGCGGAGCACAGGGTTTTGGAGCAGGCATCGCAGAGGATCTGATGGCAGAAAATGCCAATGTCGTAGTTGCTGACCTTAACGATGTGAAAGGTCAGGAGTTTGTGACTTCATTAAACAACAAAGCAAAGAAAAACCGTGCCGTATTTGTAAAAGCTGATGTTTCAAATCCTGATTCCGTAAAGAATCTCATATTCGAAACGGTTAAGAATTTTGGAGGGCTGGATGTTTTCATCAGCAATGCAGGTATACTTCGTGCAGGCGGATTGGACGAAATGTCTCCCGAGACATTCGAATTAATGACCAAAGTAAATTACAACGCTTATTTTCTTTGCTCCAAATATGCCTCGGAGGTACTTAAATTACAAGCTAAAAATAAACCCGGTTACTTTACCGATATTATACAGATCAACTCCAAATCCGGTCTCAAAGGCAGCAACAAAAACTTTGCCTATGCCGGCGGGAAATTTGGCGGTATCGGTTTAACCCAATCATTTGCACTGGAACTGATGCCTTATCGCATTAAAGTAAATTCCATCTGTCCGGGTAATTTCTTTGACGGTCCGCTTTGGAGCGATCCGCAAAACGGTTTATTTGTGCAATACCTGAATGCCGGAAAAGTTCCCGGTGCGAAAACCATTGCAGACGTAAAATCGTTCTACGAAAAGCAGGTACCTGCCGGCCGTGGGTGCGAACCTAAGGACGTAATGCGCGCCATCTACTATGTCATAGAACAGGAATACGAAACCGGCCAGGCCGTACCGGTGACAGGAGGACAGAATATGTTAAATTAGAAAAAAGACGATAGTCGATAGACAATAGACTATAGAGGACAGACCACAGTCGACAGTCAACAGTCAACAGAATTTCAATACGGATACTATGGACTATGGACCATCGACTATGGACTGTGGACTTTGAACAAATAAAAATTAATATACATGAAAACCAAAGCAGTACGTTTATACGGAAAAGATGATTTGCGTCTTGAAGAGTTTGAATTACCTGCCATGAAGGATGATGAAATCCTGGCACATGTAATTTCGGACAGTATTTGTATGTCGAGCTATAAAGCAACCAAACAGGGAGCGGACCACAAACGCGTTCCTAATGACGTACATATCAACCCAACCATTATTGGCCATGAGTTTTGTGGTGAGATTGTAGAAGTTGGCAAAAAATGGCAGCACAAGTTTAAACCGGGAATGAAATTTGCCATTCAGCCTGCTCTCAATTACAAAGGAAGTTTGGATGCTCCCGGTTATTCTTACCGCTATATTGGCGGCGATGCCACCTATGTGGTGATTCCAAACGAAGTGATGGAAATGAACTGCCTCCTGAATTATACCGGCGACGGATATTTCATGGGCTCTTTAGCTGAACCGATGTCCTGCATCGTAGGTGCTTTCCATGCTAATTATCACATTAAAAACGGCACTTATATCCACAACATGGGGATTAAAGAGGGCGGTAACATGGCCATTCTTGCCGGTGTTGGACCGATGGGTATGGGAGCTATCGACTATGCCATACATTGCGACAGAAAACCAGGATTACTGGTGGTTACAGATATTGACCAGCAGCGTCTCGATCGGGCCAAATCCATCTACAGCATTGAGGAAGCCAAAAAACACGGTGTAAAATTGCTTTATGTAAACACCAAGGAGGTAAGCAAACCGGAAGAACACCTCATTTCATTGACTGATGGAAAGGGCTATGATGATGTATTTGTATTTGCACCGGTAAAGCCTGTCGTTGAACAGGGAGATAAAATCCTGGCGATGGACGGATGTATGAATTTCTTTGCCGGACCCTCGGATCCCAATTTTAAGGCGGAATTCAACTTCTACAATGTTCATTATGCCTTTACCCACATCGTTGGTACCAGCGGTGGTAATACAGACGATATGGTTGAATCGCTGGATATGATGTCATCCAGCAAAATTAATCCATCGGCCATGATTACGCACGTTGGCGGACTGGACGCTGTAAGTGAAACCACCAAGCACCTCACGGAAATACCAGGTGGCAAAAAACTCATTTATACGAATGTTTCCATGCCTCTCACCGCTATCTCCGATTTCGAGGCTAAGGGAAAATCTAACCCGTTCTTTGCCCAACTCGATAGCCTGGTGAAGAAAAATAACGGCTTATGGTCTGTTGAAGCAGAGAAATATTTGCTTGGGCATGCCGGTAAGATATAAGACTATTTAGCGTTACAGGCTAATGCTGACGAGAAGCCTTGCTGTCATAAAAGCAAGGCTTTTTTGTTGAAGATCTGCGTTGTTTGTTAATAATTTGTTTATAAGTTTTTTACTTCGTTCATTAAATTTTAAAAGTCAATAATATTAATCTATTCAAGTGAGGTTAAAAACTTTATCTAAACTTATGATCTTATGATTTTACCCGAAGATAGGGGGATCCCGACAGGTATTTTACGTTTTTTGTAATTTAAAATAGAAATTGTATGTTTGTTTAACAAAGTAAAAAGGGCCTTCCTCAATCATCAGAAAAGGCCTGAAGAAAACCTAATATTACTTAATTGTTAAACTTAAATTTTTTTTACCATGAAAAAACTATCATTAATTGCTCTGGTTGTTTTATTTGCTATTAGTGCAAGTGCTCAAGTTCAGTTTGGTATTAAAGCCGGTTTGAATATTGCGAATCAAAAAGCTAGTTCCAGTGGAATGTCATTTAGCCCTAAATCTTTGGTTGGTTTCCATGTCGGCGCAATAGCAGATTTTGCTGTTGGTGAAAAATTTGCTATCCAACCTGGCCTTCTTTTCTCGCAAAAAGGTTGCAAAGCTGATGTCGATGGAACCACTTATACTGACACGTATAATTATCTTGACATCCCGATTAATGCGGTTTATAAAATTGATGCCGGTGGTGTAAAAGTATTACTTAACGCAGGCCCCTCCATTAGTTTCGCTTTAAGCGCTAAGGAAAAAGGCGGTGGAATTTCGGAGAATTTACTTGGAAGTGAAGACGGCCAAGCAAAAAGTTTAGATTTTGGATTTGGCATTGGTGGTGGCCTTCAATTCGGTAGTGTTGTAGCTTCTCTCAACTATAACTTTGGATTGGCTAATATAATGCATGTTCCAAGCGGATCTGATGCAACTTTAAAAAACAATGTATTTAGCATTTCGCTCGCTTACATGTTTGGTGGAAAATAATAATACTACCTTCAGACTATCCAAGTCTTTGAGACTTGGATAGTCTTGCTGAAAACAAAAGGCTGCTCTACGGGGTGGCCTTTGTTGTTTTATGCCAAAGGAGGCAGAGACAATTCCACATATTTGCGATAAAGGTTCTTTGACTCGCGAAGAAGGTCCTGCCTTCGTAGAAGAAGGTCCGACCTTTGGCGAAGTTGGTCCTAAGGATGGCGAAGAAAGGATTTTGTCTGGCGAAGAAGGTCCGGCTTCCGTAGAAGAGGGTCCAAGGGTCAACGAAGAAGGTCCTTTGGCTAGCGAAGAGGGTCCCGCCTCCGTAGAAGAAGGTCCGACCCTTAGCGAAGTTGGTCCTAAGGG
>DATBXH010000902.1:0-5987 GCA_036514375.1 Bacteroidales bacterium
ATTTGTTAGGCAATCCGTAAAGGATGTTTCCGAGACCCTTATCATCGCCATATCTCTGGTTGTACTAATCATATTTTTGTTTTTCCGTGACTGGGTGATTGCACTTCGCCCTCTAATTGATATACCTGTTTCTCTCATAGGATCATTCTTTATTATGTACATTTTCGGATTTTCAGTAAATGTGCTGACATTGCTTGCCATAGTGCTGGTGACCGGTCTCGTTGTTGACGATGGTATTGTTGTTACAGAGAACATTTTCAAAAAAAGGGAAGCAGGTATGGATAAGTGGACAGCTGCTTTACATGGCACGCGTGAAATTTTCTTTGCTGTTATTTCTACATCTCTTACTTTGGCTGTGGTTTTTATCCCGGTTATCTTTCTTCAGGGATTTACCGGCAGATTATTCCGTGAATTTGGGATTGTCCTTGCAGGAGCAGTTTTGATATCAGCCGTTGTTTCACTTACACTTACACCTGTTTTAAACATCAAACTCGGCGGATCAGATCATCACTCCAAATTCTATTATGCTACGGAGCCTTTTTTTGAAGGACTGGATAAATTATATAGAAGGCTTCTCAGCTGGTTCATGAAACGAAAATGGGTTCCTGTTGTTGTCATATTGGCTTGTATTTTTCTTATATATGTATTTTCCGGAACATTAAAATCTGAATTGGCACCACTTGAAGACCATAGTATCCTGCGTGCAAATATTACTGCGCAGGAAGGTTCTGATTTTAACTACACTCAACAACTCATGGATAAATTGTCACAGCAGGTAATGGACAGTGTACCGGAAACACGACTTGTTTATTCCAGAACAGCCATGGGAGGAGCATCAAGTACAAACCAGGGAGGTCTTAACATGTTCCTGTTTCAACCCGATGAACGCAAATATACCCAACAGGAAATTTATGACCGATTAGTCAGGATCTTCAGACGTCATTCAGAAGCACGGATCATACCTTCGCAGGAACAAACCATCACAACCTCGCTCGGCGGTGGCGGGTTACCTGTACAATTTGTGATTCAAAATTTAGATTTCGATAAGATTCAGCAAGCTTTACCAAAATTTTTGGAGGAAGCCCGGAAAGACTCTGTTTTTAGTAATGTGGATGTAAATCTTAAATTCAATAAACCTGAAATAAATCTTACCGTCGACCGTTTAAAAGCCACAAATTTAGGTGTTAATGAGATAGATATTTCAAATACATTACAGTTAGCACTTAGTGGAGGCAGGTATGATTATTTTCTGCGAAACGGTAAACAATATCAGGTAATAGGTCAGGTTGAACGGACGGAAAGAAGCAAACCAGGTGATATCACTGCATTATATGTGCGCAATAATGCCGGAAATCTTATACAGTTGGATAATCTGGTTAAAATGGAAGAAAACAGCAATCCCCCTACCTTATATCACTTTAACCGTTATAAGTCTGCTACCGTGTCGGCCTCTCTCGCAGAAGGTAGGACACTTGGAGAAGGTATTGATGAAATGAATAAAATTGCAAAAAAAGTACTTGATGAATCCTTCCATACAGATTTGCTGGGAGCTTCTCGCGACTTTGTTGAAAGCAGTTCAAATATTTTATTTGCTTTTATTTTAGCAATTCTCCTCATTTATTTGATTCTTGCTGCACAGTTCGAAAGCTTTCTCGATCCGTTAATAATAATAATAACAGTACCTTTGGCTATTGCTGGTGCATTATTATCACTCTGGATTACAGGAAAAACACTAAATATTTTTTCTGAAATCGGAATGATCATGCTCATCGGAATAGTAACGAAAAATGGTATCTTAATTGTTGAATTTGCCAATCAGAAGAGAAAATTAGGATTTAACAAGGCCGAGGCAGCCTTTGAAGCCGCTGCTGCAAGGTTACGTCCTATTCTAATGACTTCGCTTGCAACAATATTTGGCGCTTTACCTATTGCCATGGCTTTGGGAGCTGGTGCTCAAAGTCGTGTTCCCCTCGGAATTGTTGTAGTAGGTGGACTTTTGTTTGCTCTCATCCTTACACTTTTTGTTATTCCTACGATGTATGTAATTATGGCAGACAAAAAACTGGAAAAAACCATAGAAGTGAAAAAAGAGATAAAGGAAATAAGAAGTGAAACTCTTCTTGAAGCATAAATTTTAGTTTTATGATAATGTGTTTGTTATCAATGAAAAAACGAATTCTTATAGTTTTCTTTACGATTATAATCCTCCCTTCGTTTGGGCAAAAGATAATTTCAGAAAACGAAGCGGTGAATCTGGCCTTGAAAAATAATTACGATATTTTGATCGCCAGAAATGATGCAGATATCGCAAGAATAAACAATACAGCAGGAAATGCTGGAATGCTACCCTCAGCAGCCTTAAATGGTTCAGATAATTATGCCTTAACCAATGTTCTGCAAACTCAGACATCAGGCAACCAATCTTATACAAATAATTCCAATTCAATTAATGCTGGCTTAGCTTTAGATTGGACTTTGTTCGATGGCGGTAAAATGTTTATTACTAAGAACAAACTAAGTCAAATAGAGGCACTTGGTGAGATTCAGTTTAGAACCCAGGTTCTGCAAACAGTTTATAACGTGATAGCCGCCTATTATGATGTTGTAAGACAAAAACAACAGTTGGCCTCTATCAATAAGGTTATATCGTATAATCAGGATAGGGTCAATATTCTCCAAACCAGTTTTAACGCAGGTGCCTCAGCAAAAAATACGTTGCTCCAGGCCAAAATTGATCTTAATGTATCTCATGAAAATGCCATTGCCCAACAAAGCGTCATTATAGCTGCAAAACGGGATCTCAACCAATTGCTTAGCAGAAATATAGACTCAACATCTTACGACGTGCAGGACTCCATACCTTTGAATTATAAACCGGACAGCGCAGAATTGATGCAAAAGATCCAAGCTAATAATACTGCTATTTTATCTTTTCAGAAACAGATGGATATCGCAAAGCTAAGTTTGGACGAGATGAAGTCGAACAGATTACCAAGAATCAATTTTAATGGGGGTTATAGTTTCGACTATACCACTAACACTGGAGGAACCACATTAGATAGCAGGACATACGGACCTCAATTGGGGGGAAGTATATCTGTCCCTTTATTTCAGGGAGGAAATATTAACAGGCAAATATCAACTTCTAAAATTCAGTTACAATCAGCGGAATACGATTTCGAAAACACCAAAATCCAAATTATAACACAACTTCAAAATGCGCTGACCGATTTTAAAAATCAGCAGAATCTGCTTTCAATTGAACAAGAAAATTCAGAGCTTGTTAAAGATAATCTGGAAATTGCATTACAACGCCTCAGGCTTGGTCAGGCAACTGCACTAGAAGTAAGGCAGGCGCAGCAAAGTTACGAGGACTCATATACCCGCCTTATTAGTTTCAGATATAACTTAAAAGTTGCTGAAACCAAGTTGAAACAATTAATGGCTGGTTTGTAATATCTGAACTACAGTTTATCAGCATGAACTGAATGCTGGGAATTTAATAAGTGACTGATTAGATTGTTTTATACCTTAAAATCATTGAATCTTAAAAGTATGCGTGCACACTGTTTTCAACATGAACCCTTCGAAGGGATGGCTGCCTTAGAAACATGGCTTAGAAATAAAAAGTTTGAAATCTCGTATACCCATTTTTTCGAATCGGATCAAATACCATCCTTAGATAGCATTGACTGGTTAATTGTTATGGGTGGCAGTATGAGTGTAAACGACGAAAACGAATTCCCGTGGTTGAAGAAAGAAAAGGAATTTGTTCGTGAGTGCATTAAAAAGGGAAAAGTGGTGATTGGTATTTGCTTGGGTTCACAGATGATCGCTAACAGCCTGGGTAGCCAAGTTTATAAAAACGAACACAAGGAAATAGGGTGGTTCCCGATACATAAAATGAATTCGTTCAAATCTAAACTTTTTGAAGATTTTCCAAACGAAATTACAGTTTTTCACTGGCATGGTGAGACATTCGATTTACCTGACGGAGCTGAATTAATAGCAAGTTCTGAGGCTTGTAAACATCAAATATTTACTATAAATGATAAAGTAATCGGTTTTCAATGCCATCTGGAAACCACTGATGAATCACTCATTTCATTAAGTGACAACTGCAGGGCAGAGTTAAAAATAAATCCGTTTATTCAGTCCGAAATGCAGATGATTACCGACGAAAAAAAATATTCAAGCAAAATGCACGATGCATTTTTTAAAATCCTGGAGAAAATATAAACAATAAATCGTAATATGCTAAAACTAAAACAAAAAAATCTATAAACCAATAAATGATCAGGATGCATACAAAAGAAAATTTTTAAATTAAAATATGATATTGATGCATAAAAGTTATATCTTTGCGTCAATTCAACTTTGATAGTTTGGATTTGTTGGTTAGTGAAAGGCTCAGTCGTGATGACTTGGCCTTTTTTCTTTTTATATAATATAGTTTTAGGATAGATATACTTTCCTGCCTTACATTTTAAAGAATCAATAAAAGCTTTACCGTTTAAGTTAAAATGCAAACAAATAAAACACAACTTATTAATAATCCTATACTATCTGACGTTATTGCATAAAATGCTGTTTCAATCGCTGTTCAAAAACTTTTTGGTTTATTTTATTTATTGCAACTATGGTACGTTCTATCTTTTGCTGACGCCCCTGTTTCTCGCCATCCGTTAACTGACCAGAATTTCTGAATACAATCTTTTCCAAATTATAGCCAGACTCGTTCAACGACATGACTACTGCAGCATCCAAGTCGTCGAAAACAATAACCGTGGGTAATTGATTGTAGGAATATTGTAAAACAGCTTTCTGCACCATAGTTTTAATATATGTAATCTGAGGTTCACCAAGGTAACCAGACCCTAACAATAATTTTACCAAATCAATCCTGGCTTGCTTTTTAATTTCATGAGCAGTAATCATTTTCTCATAATCTTTTTCACTGGTTGACAGAAAAAGTTTAATAAAATCGGCTGGTACATCACGCAAATCAACCAATTGATTCTCTTCAACCTTCAGCTTATACTCTTTCTGGGCTTGTTTCTGATCCACCGGTACATAATATTTCCATTTATGGGAACGTTTATATTTTTCAGTCATTGGATGAGGTTTCCAGGATGTTTTGGGGCGTTCCATTAATGGAGCCGTAAGGCTTAGATAACGTGTTTCAAGTGAGTAAAGTAAACAGTTTACAAAGTGAACCCAACCTCCACCAAGTGAGTTATGCAATGCACTCCAGAGGGTAATAGCCTTTGCGGGAACAACATTTGAAGAAATTGAAGCAGTATCCAGATTCTTCACTTCTTTCAATTTATCCACAAAATCTCGTGCTAACATAACAGGATAATACACAAATCCTTTCAAGGATGAATCGCTGGTAACTGTGCTGGAATGAACCATATCATCCACCTTTATGGTATAGCTTGAATCATTAAACAGGGTTAGATGAATTTGATAATCCAGTCCCCACTGCATGTCCTTGATATAGGGAATCTGATTAGAAGTTTGAGCTTTTAGAATAAATGCAAGAAAAGGTAAACAAATGAACAGTAGAAACTTCTTCATTGGACAACAATTAAAGTTACATCTTTACTAAAGTAAGAAAAGTAACGAAGAAAAGAACTTTGAATGGAAATTTTTGAAGAAACTCTATTAATACAAATCGGCTACCTTAACCAATTGCCCCTCATTGATGATCTTTATTTTTCTACCCTGTGTCTCAATTAAGCCCTCTTCCTTAAAAGAATGCAAAATACGAACCAGGGTTTCCACAGCCGTACCAACTATGTTAGCTAAATCTTCGCGCGAAAGGTTTATTTCTACCATCTTTTCCGGGTTATCCTGTTCATAAAATTTATCTTTCAAAATCAATAATGACAAAGCCAAACGTTCTCGAACCGTCTTGTGTGCGAATGTGGCAATTGTATTCACCAATACGCCAAACTCATGGCTTAGATTCTTAAGAAGCTTTA
>DATBXH010000903.1:0-3650 GCA_036514375.1 Bacteroidales bacterium
TAAAGCCTTCCAGGTTTTTGTTACTCTGCATCAGGGATAATGATAATTGCAGAATGTTTCCACTACGGTTTAACAGATAAACATTGTTATTTTCTGCAATAAACAAATGTGAATAATTGACAGGGAAGGTCCTCTCTGTGTTCTCATTTATTATGTATGCCTGGTGGAGCGCTGTGTATATCGATTCTATTTTGCGGTAATGATCTTTTCTGTTTCTGTTGAAGTAGCTATTAAATAATTCGTAGGCAAGTAAAATTGAATCCGTATCATCTTTCATAATCTTTCTATCCTTCCTATTAACCTTAGAAACTAAATTTGCATAAATGATAGAAAGGTTTTCAGCTTCTAGTAATTTATTTAGGGTGTCCGTTTGGTATTTGGCTGTATCAGCTTTTCCTTTTTGCACTATTGCTAAATTCTTTGCATCTATGGCTTCTTTTTTTCTTTTATTTGCAGTATCTCTTTGCTGGTCAGCTGTATCTTTTTCAGCTTTGGCATTGTTTCTTTCTTTTTCTGCTTTTCTCGCTTCATTTCTAGTCTCAATGCTGGCATAAATTGCTTTAGTACTCTCATGAAGAGCTATTATACTTTGATTCATTGCTTTTTTCTTCTCGCGGTCTGCAATTTGTTGGTTATGTTTAGCTTTTTTTTCATTCTCACTTGCTTTATTTTTTTGAATAAACGAGAAAATGGCCAACCCAAGCAGAACAGCAGCAACTACGAATGTAAATGCAATGACTATCTGTTGCAAACGAATGACCATGTCCTGAATTTCACTAGGTTTTTTCTTAAGTAGACGAGCTTCAATAACAACTAGTGCCTCGTTAAGGGCTTGTTTTTGGATCCCATAAGATATAGAATCTTTCAATATTCTCAAATCGACATATAATGGTTGGGCTACATAAATATTTTGCAGGGCATTGGGAAGAACATTAGTCTTTTCAAAATTCCAGTTGTTTTCTTTCCTATCCCATTCTATTTCACCATCCGTAATTACAAGAATAATGTAGTCCGAAGGATCTACCTGACGTTGTTCACATAGTTTTAAGAAATATCCAACTTCCTGATTTACCCAGTTTAAAGCTGAAAGAGATAGTTTTTTTTGTGCAAGAAGAATTAAAAATTCTGATTGTTCTAATCCTTCTTTAATTTTTGCCCCAAGGTCGTGTGTCAAAGAAAGGTCTGTTGCGTCTCTGAAAATATAAAGTTGTTGCTTTTTTAACCGATGCCATCCAATACCGAATTTCTCCAATCTGTCCTCCATTTCCCGGGCTAACTTTTTGTCTGGGTCCTGAGAGTAAGATATAAACGCATTGTATTTAAAATTAGCTTTATTCATTTCGGCTCATTTTTCGTAACTGCGTTTTGTAATAGATTAAACGACTATTAACTTCTTTCATGTCTCCAATTAATTCCATATACGCGGGGAATCTTTTTTGTATTTCCTGGGGTGACAGAAGTTTAGTTTCCGGTTGATTAATTTCGTTTTCATACCAACGTCTGAAACGTGCTTGCCATTTTGTTAAATGCGGCCTGAGACCCTTATTCAGAACATCTATAGCAAGGTCTACAAATTCTACATTACCTTTTTTAGATTTGATATTTTCAACAGATATCTCTTTAATTAATTCACGGGTTATTTGGAAAAACGCAAACCATGAATTATACAATTCAACAATAACATCATTTTCAAAATCAATTTCGATACCAATTTTGCGTGTATTCAATTCAGCCCAAAGTTTATGAGCAATTTGCCGATCTTTATAGTTAGGAGAAAGAGAGATTTTTTGATCTCCAATACCCAGTTCAACTTGATCAATTTTTAAATTAGAAAGACGATTTTTTCCTAGAGGATGGATTAGTTTAAAATATAAAAATAAAAGGCTCGCTAAGAACGCTATAGCAAATACGGACCAATGACATGAGAACTCTAAATTTCCCTTTTCACTAACGGCTATTCTAAAAAAGTCGATATTAAGGAACATGTATAGAGGGACTTTGTTCTTAAACAATACTTAAAATAAAATGTTTTAAGCACCCTCAAATAAACTGTTTAGGAACTTTAATTGTGAATCTTATCATATTACCGTTTGATCCACAAGGCAAAACTCTAAAAACCTTGTATTTTATGACCGCTTTTTAGGCAACATAATTTTTCCAAAATCCACCTTCCAAAGTTTTAGCTTTTGATTTTTTATCTTGCAACTGTGACTTACGTATAGTGAAGCTTAAGATTATTTTCCATAGACCTTCTTTTTCTTTCCCATATTGATGGTTTTTTGCTATCAATCTGGGTTTGGTGAGACTAAAATAATTTATTATTCAAAACGTAATTAACTACAACTAAAATAAAGCTAACTAATACCGCATATTGAGTAACAACAACACAGTAGTATACAAACATTCTAAACCTATATTTTGATTCTGAAGTTTTATATGTCCCTTTTTTCAACAGGAATGGGACTATTAAATCTTCTAAATTTCTGGCTGGTTCAGGAATGAAATACTTGTGGATTTTGAGGATAATTAAAAACAGAATTAGTAGTAGAGTTAGAAGGCCAACTATTCCTCTAATGATTATTGTATTATTTAAGTCTTTAAAATATTTAATTATTATTCTTGGTGTCAAACCTAAGTATGTAAGAATACCCAACAAAACAAGGACTATATTGGATGTTGTATTTATCATATTATGTTTCTTATTCATTTTATCGGTGTATTTTATTTATGTACATAATTGGGTTTGGTGAGACTTATTATTTTCTTTCTAATATCCCGGTGGTTTTGTTATAAAATTGATTGAAGATTTCCAAATATAGGATTCGATATATCCTTTTTACTTCTTGCCACTAATGTAGAACGAAGCTCATCATCTACGGGCTGATTGGTTCTCATAAGGAATTTGAATTTTGTAACAAGCTCTTCATTTGTGTATTCTCCATATTCTTTGTAATCTTTATTGGAATGCTTCTGCAAAATTAAGTTGTCCACATAACTTTTTAATGTTTCAACTCTTGGATAAATAAATTCATCATTAATCCATAAATCATTAAGTATCTTTTTAATAATCTTTGCATATTTTTTATGAAAGTTGAAGCAAATAGCAATTGTGTCATGCATTAAGAGCTCATTGAATTTATCTAAACCTATTTCTTCCTTATAAAATGTAATAAAATCTTTATATACTGTTTCTAAAGGTAATTCAGCATCATTATTATATATAAATAAACCTTGTTGATTAAGGATTCTAATATTGTTTAAAATATTAAATTCTTTAGTCAAATTTGAAATTAAAAGCAATTTATTATTGGATAACCATTCATAATCCAAAACTTCTGTTCTGGTATTTGACATGCTCTCTAAATAAACTTCATGAAATATTTCAAATGCAGTATTATTCTGATAATTGCAATAAACTGAGAAGTAATTGCCGATTTCAATTGATGATTCTGAGTTATAATCAATATTTTCTACAGCAAAATATAAAGCATTTAATGACCTTGACGTGAAATCTAATAACGGAGTTGCAATCCCAAAGTGTTGCATAAACGCTAAATAGAGGTCATCATTTAACTACATATTAATTCTGTCTGATACATTTTATCAGCCGCAACCATTCTCCTGATAAGATTGTTGAAAATATCCCCTTT
>DATBXH010000904.1:0-4288 GCA_036514375.1 Bacteroidales bacterium
CCGAACTTACCTCGTCGTTTATATATAGCTGGACCACTTCATCTCCGGCCATTTTCCCTGAATTATTGATGATGCCCAAGACTATCAAACCTAGAACATCTTCGTACCCTGTTTGGGTACAACATAAGGTTCCTGAAGTTCGCTGGTGCTTGTAATTTCGAAACGACCTTCCTGACGGATATCTTCAGATGAGCTGCCAACCATTACTTTAAACCAGCCTGGTTCGACCACCCATTTCTTCTCCCTGTTCAGCATTTGAAGGCTTTCGGGTGTCAGTGTAAAATGAACAGTTTTTGTCTCGCCGGGTTCCAGATGAATCCGTTCAAAACCACGAAGTTCTTTTACAAAACGGATAACCGAACTTACCTCGTCGTTTATATATAGCTGGACCACTTCATCTCCGGCCATTTTCCCTGAATTCTTTACATCTACTGACACCTCAACATTTCCGGCTGCTTCTTGTTTTTCAGGAGTAATCTTCAGGCTCGAATATTCGAATGTGGTGAAACTTAATCCAAAGCCAAAAGGGTAAATGACTCCGTTAACGGTTGTTTTGGCATCTGCCTGAGCGTAAGGTCTGGAAGGAAAACACATAGAAATTTGTCCCACAGATTTTGGGAATGTGAACGTCAGCTTTCCGCCAGGATTATAGTCGCCAAACACAATGTCTGCTACGGCTTCGCTGCCATATTTACCAGGTACCCAGGTTTCAATGATTGCTTTGCAATGCTTATCAGCCCAATTAATAGTTATCGGGCGACCATTCTTCAGGACCAGTATTACCGGAGTGCCTGTTTCTGTAACTTTCTCGAGGAGCAGTTCCTGGTAGCCGGAGAGGTCAAGACTTGTGCGTGAATGGGCTTCGCCAACAATATTATTGTTTTCCCCTAATACCAATACTGCAACGTCTGCCTTTTTAGCCTTTTCAACTGCGTCGTTAATATCACTCATCTCATCCGCAGACGGGCTCACAGGTAAAATTTCACTTTCAGGAAAGTTCTTATCCGTAATATTGCAACCTTTGGCATACATCACATTCACGCTACTACCTAGTTTTGCCCTGAATGCCTCAAGGATAGAATTTATATGAATTCCCTGGGGACCGTACCGGGAAATGGAAAAAGTAGTATCCATGGCATTTGGTCCTGCAATAAGAATATTTTTTACTTTCTCTTTTTGAAGCGGAAGGAAGTGATCCTGGTTTTTCAGCAGAACCATGGCTTCGTAAGAAGCTCTTTTAGACACCTTGTCATAATCGGGATTAGCAAAAATTTTGTCCGATTCCTGAGGACTATCAACATACGGCTTATCAAATAATCCAAGCCAATATTTGACCCGTAAAACATCACGTACGCGACTGTCAATAGTTTCCATCGATAATGATCCTTCCCTTACCAGTTCACGTAATGGTTTGATGAATACTTCCGGGTCGGTAAATGTGGTACGGACGTTCATACCAGCTTCCACACCTAGTTTCACAGCATCCTTGTAATCCGGTGCCACATGATGTTTCCACCAGAGGTATTCCAATGCATCGCTGTCGGATACAACATAACCTTTAAAACCATATTTCTGACGAAGCAACTCAACCAAGAAATAGTGTGAACCGGTGATGGGAACACCATCGTAATCGTTGTACGAACACATGGTACCAAGGGCATGTCCTTCCATAAAAGCTACACGAAATGGCTCCAGCAGAAGCGTATGCAAATCGTGCTCATTGATTTGCGGATCAGTACGGGTTAAATTGTCACGTCCGCCGATGGGAATACTATATGCTGCAAAATGTTTTGGTGTAGAGACAACTGCATGATCCTGCAATGCGAGTACCTGCCGCAAGCCCATCTGTGAAACAAAGTAGGGATCTTCACCATAACTTTCCACCGTACGCCCCCACCGGGGATCGCGGGCTACATCAAGAATTGGAGAATAGACGTTGGTAAAACCGTCAGCACGACTTTGAACAGCTGTGATTGTTCCTATCTGGGTTACCAGATCTTTATCCCATGTTGCCCCAACCCCGCACTGTGCAGGAAACAGAGTAGCGCCGGAGGCACATGCTCCATAAATACCTTCGTTGGTAAAATCGACCGGAATACCTAATCTTGTCTCCTCAATAAACCATCGTTGTACTTCATTGATGGTTTTTGCATGTAACGATGCAGGCCAGGATCGGTCTGAAGATTTGGTACCGTTACAATGTTCATCAATATTCGCGATCCCATCTTTCCAAACTCTATTCTTCCACTCCGGGGTTGGCAACGTATCCTTCAAAACACGCGGATAGCCGTATAATGTTGCTAATTGACAAGTTTTTTCCTCCAATGTCATCTGACTCAGCAAATCGGTAATTCTTAGTTCGACGTCCAATGCCGGATTTTCATAGGGGTCCATTTTACCGTTTTTGTTATGATCGATCCATCCGGCATGATATATGGCCTTGTCTTTATAAGGCACATACTTTCCGGACTTTTGGCTGAAGGCTTCTGAAGAAATCAACCAAAAACAGAATCCTGAGAACAAGAAAAGCATAATGCTCTTTTCGGCTTTGTGCCCGTGTTTCAAATCTTTTTCAGATTTCTTTCTAATGCTATTTACCTGTACCATTATCAAATTATTATACATTATATTTATTTGGCTTTACGCAGACTTACCATTACCACGCCGTGCATGGCCACATTGGCTTTGAATTCTCCTTCGAATGTCCCTAGATCTTTTTGTCTCCATAGGTCACGCACAATGTAACGGCCTTTGATACCCAGATCGGACCATTTCAGCACTACCTCCTGTGCACCATTATCTCCCGGATTGAACAGCCCAACAGCTTTAGAGCCGTCCTCCATATCCTTGGCCATTACACCTGCCTCTCCCTGCATGGAGATAACCGTAGCCTGCTTTCCTAATGGGTCCTGGTTCACGGCGATTACCTCGTCGTTGGTAAGAAGGCTTAAGGTAAACTCGTCGAGTTTGGTTAAGTTGTTCCCCAGTAATAATGGCACAGACATCAGGCACCAGGCGCTCATGTGTGTATATTGTTCGTCGGGTGTTAAGCGCGTTGGCCTCTTTTCCTGGGAATTCCATCCTACAACACCAAGTACCATCATATCCGGGTCATTCCAATGGCCCGGTCCAGCATATGGAGCCCACTTATCCTGAGTGAATAATCTGCTTTTCAAACTTTTCCATTCATCTTTGATGTCGCCACCTGTACGCCATGCATTTGACACTTGGGACAGTTCAGCAATCGAAGCAAAAGGAGTGCTGTTAGACAGACTCAATAAAATATCGCGACCGCTTGCCCTTAAATCATCATACATTTCTTTAGTTTCAGGGAGTTCATTCGGGTTCCAGTCATATTTTAAATAATCAAAGCCCCATTTGGCAAACTGTTTCACATCATTATTCCAAAAATGATATGTTCCAATGGCATATGGCAACAGCTTCTTATTTTTGGCGATCTTCTCCCTGGTTGCCTCGAAAGTACCTTCGGGGTTCATGGCTGAACCTCCTACGCGGTGTCCATACGATTCAACCCAGGGTGTAGAATATGTGCCAATTTTCAATCCCATATCATGAACTTTATTACACAAAACCTGCATATCAGGGAACAATGAAGAATCAGGCATAATGGCTTTCAGTTCGCCACCTCGCTTTCCCTGCCAACCATCATCTATATTTATATATGACCAGCCGTGGTTAATAAGGCCGCTGCTTACCATGGCTTTGGCTTGTGCAAGTATTTCTTCCTGGTTAACATGGACACCGTAAATATTGTAATGGTTCCATCCCATAGGAGGCGTAAGCGCAACCTTTTCGCCAACCACTATCTTAAACTTTTGCCTGGCTGTACCCAATGCATTTTTAGCCTGAAGTGTGATCACATAGTCGCCTGATTTGGTGATGGATCCCGAAATTCGTCCGGTTGTACTGTTTAACTTTACGCCTGCCGGAAGATTGGTAGCTGAAAAAGTCATAGGTCTCTTTCCTGTAGCCGGGATTGTAAACAAAATAGGGTGACCAGGACGTACCCCAAAGATCTTTGGTCCATTAATCTGTGGCTCCGGTTTTTCCTTTGGCGTTAAAATTGGGCCATTTACCTCCTGAGCTTTTATTGAACAGAAAAAACAAGATGACACGATAAATACGGCAATTATCTTACCATAAAGTTTTAGGATGCGATCTTTCATAAGTTTTTTGTTTAAAAGTAGTTATTAATCCAATTCTCCGGTCTTCATTTCTCTTTTTCCTGACACTGAGCTATTCTCAATCCTGCCCTTTACCTCTAATT
>DATBXH010000905.1:0-3821 GCA_036514375.1 Bacteroidales bacterium
CATGGAGCGGATGCGGAGTAAAAACAACCTTATTGCCTACCATAGGTTCGAGTGGTAGAGGTTCTTTACGACCAATGTGGACACTGATTTACAATCATTATGCGAAAATAGTAAATCTTGCCAATATCACTTATACTACCATGGGTGTGGAACGAACTCAACCTGAAGGGGGTGGAGGTGATTACGGCTCAACAAGCGGAGGCTTTGACCAGCTTGGTTTTGGAACGTTACTGTATACACGGGATTAGTATCGAGTAAAAATAATTACAAAATATATTCAGAGTCAAGAAGATAATAAGCATAAAAACTCAAAAGATATGTAGTTTGTTTCAGTTAGTTAGTAGTGTTGGTCGTCAGAGAGCAATCTCAGGTGGCTTTATGTTAAACTATAGAGGACAACCATCTACTTACCAAATTGAAAATGAAATAGTAATACCTTGTTTAAATTCCATTTAATCCTCTAAATATTTATTTATCAATGAAATTTCTAATCGTTGTTCTATTTCTTTCGATATTTAATTACATGTATTCTCAGGACAGGATCATTACTTATCCTGCACCGGACAGTGCTGTGCTGAATGCGGATTATTCGACATGTGTGAGGATTTCTGGAAAGGATTGGACGAATATCCCGAATTATCTGGTTAAAGTTGATGAGGTTGTAAACGTGAATCATCAGGAAAAGAATGTTTCTATGAGCTACTTTGATTTTTCGGGTGAAGCAGAGGTTTCGATAAAATATAACCGGGGAAAAATCAAATCAGCCCGTATCAGACCACTGTCCCTTGGAATAGAACCTGTTATCAGAGGCAATACCATTACATTTAAACTTACCCGACCATGTAATATTTCTATAGAAGTGAATGGAGATATTTTTCAAAATCTTCATCTTTTTAGTAATCCGATTTATTCTTCTGTTCCGGCTAAAAGTGATACCAATGTGATTTATTTTGGCCCTGGACGGCACTTTATTAAAGACAATATCCTGAGAGTTCCGTCGGGAAAAACAGTTTTTCTGGAAGGCGGAGCGATTCTGATGGGAAAGATATTGTTCGAAAACGTTGAAAATGCAAAGCTTATTGGTCATGGCATTATTGATCAATCCATGCATCCCGGAATCCGAATTATACACTCCAGGAATATTGAAGTGGATGGTGTTTTTTGTGCACAATGTTTTACCGGTGGCTCCGAAGGTGTTGTTATCCGGAATGTTAAAAGCATGAGTTACTATAAATGGGGCGACGGAATGAATGTAATATCCAGTAAAAATGTACTTTTTGACGGGGTTTTTATTCGGAGTTCGGATGATTGTACAACAGTGTACGGGACAAGAGGAGAATTTACGGGTGGCTGCAGTCATATTACTATGCAGAATTCAATACTTTGGGCAGATGTTGCTCACCCGATTTTGGTTGGCACCCATGGCAATACAAATCACCCGGAATATCTGGAGGATTTAAAATACGTCAATATCGATATTCTTGACCATAATGAGGCTCAGATAGATTACCAGGGTTGTATGAGCCTGAATGCCGGGGATAGTAATTTTATCAGGAACGTCCTTTTTGATGATATACGGGTAGAAGATTTCCGACGGGGTCAACTGCTTAATTTAAGAGTCTTTTATAATCTGAAATATTGTACATCTCCAGGTCGAGGCATTGAAAATGTGACCTTCCGAAATGTAAGTTATCATGGGAAGAATGCTGAAATGTCCGTTATAGCAGGGTATGACGATACAAGAAAGGTTAAAAATATAGTGTTTGAAAATCTGAGAATAAACGGTATTCTTATTACAGATACTATGAAAGGAAAGCCCGGTTGGTATAAGACAGGGGATATGGCCCGGTTCTTTATCGGAGAACATGTAGCGGGTATCAAATTCAGATAGATTAACTCCGATGTGAATTGAGAAATGGTATACAAAAATTGCTTTATGAATAAGAAGTATAGTCTTGAAAGTATTTGGAATCAATAAGCAATTTCAGCTTTAACGAATAAGAATAAAAAGGATTGTCTCAAGTTTCAAACTACCTGTTAATTGACAGGCAAAAAGGCAATAAGTGATATTAATGCGACAATAGTTTATATCGCAAGTTTTAAAAAAAGCAAACCTTTGGATTATAGTAAATATAAAATGAGAAAGATTTTTTTGTTTGGATTTATAGTTTTGGCATTCGTGGGTTGTGAGCGCAAATTGGATGTTGATTCTCAGTTAAATTATTGTGAGAAAAAAATACTTCTAACTTTAAATACTCTGAAAGATTGTGACAAAGAACCACGTTCCATTGAAAATGGTGAGAAATATTGGAATTGTGTTTCCATTGAGGATTGGACCAGTGGTTTTTGGCCAGGCATTTTGTGGTATGATTATGAAATTACACATCGTGAAGATATTAGGTCAAAGGCTGACAGCTTTACCCGATCTCTTACACCGCTTGCATACCACCAGGCAGATGATCATGATTTGGGCTTTATTATGTTTTGCAGCTTTGGTAATGCTTACCGCCTCACTCGCAATACAGAGTATAAGGGCATATTATTAGCTGCTGCAGATAGCCTCGCTACTTTATATAACCCCAAAGTAGGCACTATCCTTTCTTGGCCAAGGATGGTTAAAAAAATGAACTGGCCACATAATACAATCATTGATAATATGATGAACCTTGAACTCTTGTTCTGGGCAGCTAAGAATGGGAAAAATAGTAAATTGTATGATATTGCCGTTAACCATGCTGAAACCACCATGAAAAATCATTTCCGGAAGGATTATTCTGCTTATCATGTCGTGGTTTATGATACTGTTACGGGGAAAAAAATAAAAGCAGTGACTCACCAGGGATATTCAGACAGTTCGATGTGGTCTCGCGGTCAGGCATGGGCCATTTACGGTTTTACCATGTGCTACCGAGAAACAAATAAGCCTGAATTCCTTGATTTTGCTAAAAAGGTTGCCAATATTTACCTGAAGCGGTTGCCTGATGATTATGTCCCATTTTGGGACTTCGATGATCCTGCAATACCCAATGCTCCTAAAGATGCTTCAGCAGCAGCAATTACTGCTTCAGCATTATTGGAACTATCGACATTTATTCATGATGAGGAGTATTCTACGGAGTATTTTAAAGCCGCAAAAAAAATGCTTGAGAGTCTTTCTTCCAAAAAGTATTTGAGCGGTGATAAAAATCCGGCAATTCTTTTACATTCAACCGGAAATATGCCAATTAAAGGTGAAGTTGATGCCTCTATCATATATGCTGATTATTATTACCTAGAAGCCTTGATTAGATTAAAGAAAATATTGGAGGGTAAGACCATATATGAAAATTTGTAAATGTTATGCCCTGTATACTTTTAAATAAAAAATTCAGAACTCTGATTTATGCTGAATACTTTCAGGTCAGTACTTTGTAATTTTGAGGTAAAGATCTTTTATAACTTTTATATTTTAAGACACTTATATTTATAAGCGATGTTACGTATGTAACAGATTTGATTTGTATATTTCATTTAAGATGAGCATAAATTATGATCAATAGGTTGTTTTTCCAGAGATACAGAATAAAATCCGGAGCTTATATAATATTACGAGCTTTGTTAGTTTCTTTTAGTTTGATGATATTATTGAATGCAAATGCACAAAAGCATCCTTACCTCTTTTTTACGAAAGACAGGTTAGACAAGCTAAAAGAATGCATTAAGAAGGATACCACTATTGCGACGGCTTGGCAATCAATTATGGTGGAGGCTAATCACCTCTTGGTAAAAGGAAATGCTGAAGCTAAGATAGACTATCTATCCATAGCTTACCTAATGACTGA
>DATBXH010000906.1:0-2508 GCA_036514375.1 Bacteroidales bacterium
CCTGGAAGACGCCTGCCTTAAACGATCTGATCGTGTATGAAATAATGCTCCACGAATTTGCATTTGACCTGAAGGGTGCTATCACCAAACTACCTTACCTCCATGATTTGGGTATAAACTGTTTGGAAATTATGCCTGTAGCAAATATTGACCGGTCTATTGATTGGGGTTTTGAGCCTATAGGTCCCTTTGGCCCCGATGAACGGTTTGGAAAGCGAAAAGATTTGCAGGAATTTGTTCAGGCAGCTCACGAGCAGGGGATTGCCGTAATACTCGATATGATATACGGACACGCAGGGCGAAACTTTGCATACGAATATATTTATTCAGGACTAGGGTACAACCAAAACCCTTTTATGGGAGCATTTGCCAAAGATATGTTCGGGCCCAGTACTGATTATGCAAAAGATATTACACAGGATTTCTTTTTTACAGCTAACTATTTTTGGCTCGACCGCTATCATGCAGATGGAATCCGGTACGATTGTGTACCCAATTATTATGATGGATGCCAGGGTAAAGGTTACGCCAATCTGGTTTATAATACCTATCAGATGGTAAAAGGCAACGGACCTGACGGACACTGGCAGCGGTTTTTTAATGGAAACGAGTTTAACCTTATCCAATGTGCCGAACAACTGGAAGCGCCTGTCGAAATTGTGGAACGAACTTACAGCAATTGTACATGGCAGAACGAAACGTTTAATGCAGCAAAAGAAGTGGCACATGGTAATTTCGGGCAGCTTTATAACCTGGGGATGCAACTGGGGCTTAACGGTTACCCGGAACAGGAAACCCACAACAGCGATACACTTCCAAAATCCGCTTTCCAATATTTCGAAAACCACGACCATGAACGTTTTATCTGCAATTTCGGTACAAACAATCTGTATAAAGACGTTTTCCGGGAGGGGAAGCGGGAAAACTGGTTCAAATTACAACCTTATATCATAGGATTAATGCTTGCAAAAGGAATTCCACTGATATGGGAGGGGCAGGAAATTGTTGAGAACTACGATGTGCCCGACAGTGGTCCCGCCCGCATCGGTACTTTACGGCCTGTACGTTGGGAACTATTTTATTCTGATGAAGGTAAGCCTATGGTATGGTTATTCCGGCAATTAGTTACCCTGCGTAATCAACAACCTGTTTTCCGGCGGGGTAAACATTACTTTATTAACAATTGGCCGGAGCATCAGCAAAAAGGCTTATTACTGATTGAGCGAAGCCTTGGAAATACCTTTGCTCTCGTTGCTCTTAATTTCTCGGATAACAATGTAGTGACAAACTACACTTTCAAGGTACCCGGGGATTATACCGAGCAATTGCATCTCCAGGACAATCTGAGGGGAATACAGAACGGGCAGCAAAAAGAGCTTACCATTCCTTCAAATTATGGACGGGTGTGGATAACAGGCTAAATTCCGATAATTAAAATACTCAATTGAGTTTGAAATACGGTACGTTGCTTTTATAAATTTAATAATACCATAAAAACTTTTATATGAAACCAAGCAGGATATTATCAACGATATGGTAAATAATATTTGTGGCCCTGAATAGTTTGTGTTCCGCTGTGCATTTGCAGTTTGTTTAATAGTCAGACAATTATAAAAAAGGAGGTCTATTATGAAACGTACGATTACTTTTCCAAGGTCATGTTGTGTTCTCTTAGTATCATTTCTTTTCTTGTTGGCCGGATGTCCTTATATGAAGATGAATCCACCTGCTGATTCCGACAAGCCATTTCCGGTTCCGGCAGGAGATTTCTCGTGCTGGATGCATGTGGCATCTAATATGCTGGCAGGAGCAGGATACGGTACCGGAACCACGGTACAAGCACGGGCAGATAACATTTTTGACCAAATGAGCGCCCATTACGGTACCGCAAATGGAGGTTGGCCTGATGCAGCACTTCAATGGTGGCTGGGATCAAACAACAATACGTGGACCACGAATCCTTATACGCTGGTTTCTGTATTAGGAAATAAATCGAGAGTTCCCTGGAAAAACCCGAATGCTCCTAAGGATATGGGCGACTCGCTGCGCATTTGCGATATGGTTGGGATGTGCATATACAGTACCAGTCTGCATCATGCAATCACTCCCTGGGGTGACAATAACAACAGTTCTACGCCACTCACTGCAAATCCTGGTCAGGTTCGGGTTACAGACTCGGACAGAGATAATGGGGGTAATGTACAGGTATATTCCTACGATGTGTATACTGATCCTGTCCGGGGAGATGGCTGGTATTTTAACTTTGATGTTCCTCATCCTTTTATTGAAAACATTGTTACCTTGGCTCGTACCCGTTCCGGTTTAGGAGTAAACAGTGTGAGGGTATCAGGCTCATATCGAATCCACCAGACCTCAAAAGTGTCTGCTACTGATCTGCACTACAAGGTTGGTACCGATGTTGATATCCTAACCTACAGGACATGGCTCAATTGGGACGGAACTCCATCCATCACCGAAGCCCAGCCACGACGCGAATTGACAGTAGAT
>DATBXH010000907.1:0-6453 GCA_036514375.1 Bacteroidales bacterium
TCCGGTATTGTTTCATTACCGGTGATTTGAATTCTGAATCCCCGGCCTTCTGCATACACAGGAGCAGCCTTAATAAGCTCTTTTATTTCTTTTGAGATATTACCCGTTATAGCCTGATCAGTAGCTTTCTGTCCGTATACAAAAGCAACCAGGAAATATTTGTCGCGCGGCAGAAAATAGAGGATGGCCCGTTTGCTGTCTTTAATACGAAAGCTCCAGCCATATTTTGCTCCGGAATAATTCCACTCTTCCACCCCTTTGGGATAGTTTTTTATGATATACTCCCTGATTTCTGCCCAAATTCCATAGGTTTCTCCCAATGCATCCTGAAGTTCCCTGCTTCCGGGTTTTGGGGCTTTGTCCATGAAGATACTCGTGCTCATTATGACATGATTAGGTTTTGTTTTTCATCAAATTCAAAAAACGAAGCATAAGCCACCTCCCAAAGAAAACCGTCAGGATCGGCAAAGTAACCGCTATAACCTCCCCAAAACACTTTCTGTGCAGGTTTTATCAGTTTTGCGCCATTTTTAACGGCAAGGGCAATAACTTCGTCCACTTCTTTTTCGCTTTGAGCATTGTATGCCAGAGTAAAAGGCGGATATCCATCCGAACTGAACGGGACAGTCGTGTCTTCCTCAAACAGATGCTTTGGGTAAAGCGCCATCACTAATCCGTTAAGCTGGAAAAACACAATATTTCCTTCGCTGGCTTTCGATTTCTTCCATCCCAATCCGTCGCAATAGAATTTTATAGCTCGATCCAAATCCTTAACGGCGAGGGAGACGATATTGATTCTCTGTTTCATGGCAAATAAATTTAAATCTTCGATCAAAAGTAATCGGCGCTTGTGACAACTGTATGTCAACTAGTGGTAAGATTTTTCTTTGCCGATTTTAAAATGATCGTTTCTATCATACCGTCAAACATTTCCTTCAATGCCGGAGGTGACACAATCTCCACCACATCGGCAAACATAAGCAGCCAACGGGCAAAGTAAGTGAAGTCGTTTGAGAAAAAGGTCATTTCGGTGTATTGGTCGGTCTCTATTTCATCCACAAATCCATAGAAATATTTAACCGATTGCAGTTGAATAGCGGTCAGTTTTTCGAAACGGATGACAATTTCGTGCAACTCCGCAGTCTGGGACATTTCGAAAAAGTATTGCCTCAGCGTTAAAGATCGCCTTGGTGAGTAGGTTTCTTTATTGATGACAAGCCTGGTTATCCGGTCTACCCTGAAATCGCGATATTCGTTACGCATCCTGCACCATCCAATGAGATGCCAGCTTAAACTATAAAAGCAAATACCCACCGGTTCAATTATCCGGTTGATCGTCTGTTCGTTTTTGTAAATGCTTTTGTAATCGATGGTTAAGGTTTGCCTGTTGACTAAGGCAAATTGAATATCGGACATGTAATTGTTCGGAAATTCCGATTTCAGATTGTAGAGAACTTCGATATTGGAATGGAGATCGGTGATAAACTGTTTCTCTTTTTCAGGCAATACTGATCGGATTTTCATCATCGCTGATTGAAAATGGTCGGATACGGACCGGTCCGTAAGTTTTTCAACCATCTTTTCGGCTGTCAGCATGGCACTGGCCTCCTCGTGTGTAAACATGACGGGGGGGAGATGGTACCCATCTACCAGGTAATATCCTTTACCTGGCTCTGCGCCAAGAGGAACGCCGGCTTCTTCCAAAGCTTTTAAATCACGGTAAATAGTACGTTTACTGATCTCGAAACGATTGGCTATTTCTTCGGCAGTAACAAACTTTTTAGTTTGCAGGTGAATAAGGATAGCCGAAACTCTGTCGATGCGGTTCATGGTTTTGGAAAAGGTCTAATTCAGTTGGGTTACAGATAATTTTTGAAAAGTATTAAAATTGTCAATACAACGACAAAATTTAACTAAAAAATATCAATTCGAAATAGTTTTCCTTGGATCTGTTTTGTTTTTCAGTACCATCATGGTTTCTGTTTAGCTGGCACAGGTTCTGTAATCAGTAAAGGTTTTAATGAAGACGTATTGTTTGTAAAGAATGATTAATAAATTGGAATAATTTTATAACTTACACTGCCAAACAAAGGTAAACACTGGTGATATCGAACGACAACGATTTATTTGACCGAATTCGGCAGAATGATAAACTGGCTTTCGACTTGCTTTTCAGGAAGTACTATACGCCTTTGTGTCGTTTTGCAGTGAAGATGAATGGATCGGAGACTGCTGCCGAAGAGGCTGTGCAGGAAGTGTTCATCTATTTATGGGAACAACGCCAGCATCTTGCTATTTCCAAATCGGTAATCAGTTATTTGTTTCAATCCGTTAAAAATAAGGTTTATGAACATTTTCGGAAAGTTCAAACCCGTACCAAATATGAAGAAGAATTTATATCCATCAGTCAGGATGGTGAAGATACACCTGAAAAACAACTGGATGACTATGAGATCTCCTGCCTTGTGTGGAATGCCGTAGATCAGTTGCCGGAGAAATGTAAGGTAATTTTTCAACTCAGCCGGGAGGAAGGGTTAACATACAATGAGATCGCCGAACATCTTCAGATTTCGGCAAAGACCGTTGAAAATCAGATGGGCATTGCGTTTAAGAAACTCCGGGAGATCCTGGCACCAACCTTAAAATCAGGAAGTAATACCTCGAAATTGATCGAACTGGCACTTATTTGTCTGTTCATGTCGCTTTATTTTTTGGTGTAACTAACGGGACAGTTAACCTTTGAATAATAGATCGGAAATTAACAATAAAAAATATTCAGTTCTTTTAGGGGTAAAAAAAACGGTATTCATCTTTTAACCGAACATCAGTCAATTTATGGGAAAGAAAATTCCATACCAATTGTTAGCCAAGTACTTTTCGGGCAATTGCACCGAAGAGGAGAAGTTGCAAATTGAACGTTGGAAGGCAGTCAACACTTCAAATGAGATGATTTTCCAGGAATACCGGGATCTCTGGGAACGCTCAAAAAAAGATGAAAGCCGCTTTAATCCTGACGTGGATGAAGCATTGAACAGAATCTACACTCAACTGGGAATGGAGGGGTCGGCCACGCCCGTACGAGTTGTATCATTGAGTTATTACATTAAGCGAGTTGCTGCTGTTTTATTGATAGCGGTTGGACTTTGGTTAGTGTACACTGAACTTCATCAGAAATTTGCAGTCGAACCTTTCGTTGAGGTTGCCACCCTGCAGGGCGAAAAGAAAATGGTTGTATTACCGGACAGCAGTCATGTCTGGCTGAATTCTCAGAGCAAACTCAAGTATGAAGCAAAGTTTGTAAAAAAAGAACGAAAGGTTATCCTCGAAGGAGAGGCCTATTTTGAGGTAACCAGGAACCGTTCCAAACCTTTTGTCATTGAGGCGGGTAATTCTTTAACAACAGTCTTGGGCACAGCTTTCAACCTTCGTGCGCGCAAAGGTGAAAGTGTCATTGAAGTAACTGTTACAGAGGGTAAGGTGGCTTTCCGTGGCAAAGAAATGGTGAAACAGGTTAAACTGTTACCAGGAGACAAAGGAATTCTTGATCTTGATAAAAAGCAGCTGGAACTGGTAAAAAATCGGGATCCGAACTTTCTTGCCTGGAAAACCGGGAAACTTGTTTTCAGAAATGTTCCTTTAAGTCTGGTGGTTTCTAAATTGACCGATTTTTATGGCCGTAACATTATGGTAGAAGATGACAGCAAAGCTGACATTCCATTTACGTCAACGTTCGACCATAAATCCTTACGTGATGTACTCGCCATCATGGAAATGTCACTTGGGTTGAAGGCGGATACAATGAATCACATCATTGTTTTAAAGTAGCCCTTACGATTAAAAATGTCTGGCATATTTGTTCCGTGGAATGTGAACTGGGGTTGAGTTTTCCCGGGATTTAAATTGAATATCGGGTTTAATCTATGATGAAGCGTACCTGTTATATTTATACGATACTGTGTTTTCTCCTGCAAAATCTTCATTCGCAAGGTTTACAGGAGAAAAAGGTATCAGTATCAGCGAACGATATAACCATAGAACAAACCTTTGCAAATCTGGCTTCTTCAGATGATATAGACTTTTCTTATCAAAGTAATCTCAGACAACTTCAGAAACATATTACGCTAACCATGAATGAACAGCCATTGCCACAAGTATTATCAGCGATTCTTGAGAATTCCGGGTTAATGTATAAGATTTTTGCAAATCAGGTTATTATTCAATTGGTTTCCCCATTCAACAGACGTATTTTCCTCGAAGGGAGAATCTGTATCTCGGGAAGTCACAACCCGGTTCCATATACAGGCATTGAGTTAATGCATTTGCGACGGGGGACGATTGCAGATAATGATGGTCATTTCAGGCTTGAAATTGAAGAAAAGAACCTTACCGATACACTGAGGATTTCATCTTTGAATTATGATCAATCGTTGATTCCGGTGCATAATCTGGCAGAAAAAGGTTTACATACGGTGTTTCTGATGCCCAGGATCTATGCTTTACCATCCCTGGAAGTCAGTGACAAATCCGTCAATATGGAGGAGATGGGAAACCGTAAGTGGCTTCGCAGGGGCTCTCTTTACATCGATACACATGGTCAGCAAACAGCTCTTTATATCAACAACGATAAGCATGTTTCAGGCAAAATTGTTAAGGTCAGCTATTTTCTATCGGCCAAAGGGAATACCAATGCTCCTTTCAGAGTCAGGTTATATGAATGTGACAGCATTTCCGGAAAGCCAGGTGAAGACATGCTTCCTGAGATTGTAGTGGTTAAGCCAAATCAGGGAAAGGGATGGTTTAGTGTGAATATTGCTAAGTATAATCTGCAGGTACCAAAGCACGGTTTCTTTGTGGCTATGGAAGGAGTATTTCCTGACGACTATGATGTTTATTACGAAGGAACTGAATTTAAATCCAAACCGGACGATACTTCCTCGGAGAGCGATGATTTTGAGAATGCAGAGTTACAATATGGTCAGCAATTGGCTTACACTCACGCAAGTGTCAATAATACCTGGCATTATGCAATTGACAGAACCTGGTTTCAACTGAAAAAAGGACATTTTAATGTCTTGATCTCAGCCGGCATCAGGGTAAAAGAGAACAAAAAGAAATGGAAAATATTTAAAATATTTCGAAAACATGAGAACGATAGTGTTAATGATAAACCTATTATGGTGGATTAATTTGCTTACTCAGGCACAATGTGATAAAACGCTTGTGCAGAAAGCCACAGAACAGGCCGGTAAGGATGTTGTCCTGGTTCGCGATTTCAAAGTAAAACTAAAGGAAGGCGATAAGCGTAATCCGGCGCCTGTAAGTCGTTTTTCGGTACTTATGCAGGATGGGGTTACGTACAGGTTTAATGTTATCGGTGCATCTGAAAACGCAGAACCGGCTATTCTTCAATTATATGATAAATCAGATTTGCTTGGATCTACGTTTGACTTTGACAAGGGATTAAACGTTACTAATTTTCAGTACCCCTGCATCAGAACCGGGAATTATCAGGTTATTCTTTCCTTTCGTAACAACAAAGCAGGGTGTGCGGCAGGAATTATGACCATGGTCCTGGACTCTGCATTCATGGCATCGCGAAATCAGTCTGAAATACCCGAAGAAGATGTGCTATACCTTGGCATTGAAAATCAACTCATGATTTCTACCGATTCGGTGGGCAGTGACAGGTTTGAAGTGTCTGTTGACAATGGCACTGTAACTGAAGCGCAAGGACATTACGTGGTTAAAGTGCAACGTCCCGGTAGTGTTAAGGTTTTAGTGAAACAAATCGCTGCTAACGGGAAGGTCATGGAGGAAACTGAAAAAGATTTTAAGGCAATTCCTTTACCCGAACCCAAAATCAAGTTGGAGAGAACCAGGGATGAATATGTAAATTCATTTGATTTTAGCACAATCTATAAACTAGAGGTCGTTCCGTCAGTTTATCGTATCATGGAATATTATGTATCCGACAGCAGGACTCCCTTTTCCGGTTTTCGTTCTACCGATGAATTCTTAACTGTAGAGCAAAAGGATTTTTTGAAGAATCTTCGATCCGGACAGCATTTTTATATTCATGATATCAAAGTAGAATGTCCTGATGGAAGAACAATTACAACGAATCCAATTGAATATTTTGTAAGGTAATTAATGCGGCAACAGAAATGGAAATAAGGAATAATTGGTTTTAACCAACTATTTATAATATTTTAAAAGATTGAGTCCACTCCGAAAAGTCAAAAATTCAATGATTTTCAGCTGTTTTACCCCTAACCCCTCCAGGGAATCAGCTGAAAATTATTGAATTTTTAGTCCCCCAATTGGGCAGGGCTGTTAAGTTCTAATTTGTAAAGTTCTTTGACATATCTTAAATTTGGCAGAAACGCCCTATGAATCTAGTAGATCACCTTTGCCAAATTAAAGATTTCCGGCGAAAACAAGGACAACGATTCT
>DATBXH010000908.1:0-6990 GCA_036514375.1 Bacteroidales bacterium
CAAAAGCACAAAGTTTTGGTAATAACAGACAGCACATTAACTCCACCCAATGTATTTAAAGCCTCGTCGTTCGGGGTAAATATCGAGGTGATTTCGAGTACTAAAATTATTTCCGGTGGAGCCACTTCAATTGGGGGATTAATCCTGGATTATGGCAATTATAACTGGAATAATAATCCAAAATTAGCTGAGTACAGCCAAAAATTTGGTCCTTTTGCCTTTAATGTCAAGCTAAGGAAAGAAATACAACGTAACCTCGGAGCTTGCATGTCGCCCTACAATGCTTATTTGCAAAGCTTAGGACTGGAAACGCTTGAACTTCGTTTCGATAAGTCATGCACAAACTGTTTTGCGCTTGCCGAGTATTTACAGACTGAGCCCAGGTTAAAACGTGTGAATTACCCAGGTCTCATCTCATCCGGGTTTCACGAGATTGGCCAGGCCCAGTTCGGAAAGTACCCAGGAGCTATGCTTACTTTCGAATTTATCAGCAGGGAAGAGAGTTTTCAATTCTTAAACAATCTAAAGGTAATTAGCAGGGCTACCAATATTTACGATAACCGTACGCTCATTATTCACCCGGCATCTACCATTTTCTGCGATTTTCCAAAGGAAATCCGCGAGCAGATTGGAGTGCCAGACACTCTCTTGCGGTTGTCTTTAGGCATAGAGGATGTAAGCGATTTAATAACCGATATTCATTCAGCACTGTCAAAGAGCTGAGCCTATAATACTATAGTTATGGATTTTACCGAATCACAAATTGAACGATACAGCAGGCATATCATCCTGCAAAATGTTGGCGTTGAAGGACAACAGAAAATTCTGAAAGGAAAGGTTTTAATTGTTGGAGCCGGAGGACTTGGTTCCCCTGCAGCGCTTTACCTGGCAGCCGCAGGTGTAGGAACCATTGGCCTTATTGATGGCGATGTGGTTGACATGACCAATCTTCAACGTCAGGTGATCCACTTTACCGATGATGTAAACAAACCCAAGGTACTATCAGCCAAGGAAAAAATTGCCCAGCTAAACCCTGATGTCAATGTGGTTACCTATCAGGAACTACTTTCGACTTACAATATTTTCGACATTATTAAGGATTATGATATTGTAATAGATGGTACTGACAATTTCCCTACCAAATTCCTAGTAAACGATGCCTGCGTATTGGCCGGAAAACCATTCTCTCACGGTGGAATCCTTCGTTTCGAAGGGCAAACATTTACGTACACTCGAGATAATGCCTGTTATCGCTGTGCTTTCAATAGTCCTCCTCCCCCAAATGCTGTTCCTACCTGTTCGCAAGCAGGAGTACTTGGATCAATAGCCGGGATGTTGGGTACTATCCAGGCCACTGAAGTTTTAAAATTTTTTGTAGGACAGGGAGATCTCCTGACAAACAGGCTACTCACATTTAATGCACTGTCCATGGAGTTTCGCAACATATCATTTAAACGCAACCCGCGTTGCCCCATTTGTGGCGAACATCCTACAATTACTGAATTACAGACTTACGAATTACCAACATGCGAAATAAAGCATTAACAATAAAAACGTTGCATTATGAAATTCAATAGTATTTTAGATACCATTGGCAATACGCCACACCTGCGAATAAACCATTTATTTCCCAAAGACTACGAGGTTTGGGTAAAGTTGGAAAAGCAAAACCCTGGTGGTAGCATAAAGGACAGGATTGGCCTGGCTATGATTGAAGATGCTGAAAAGAAAGGCATCTTAAAAAAAGGTTCGGTAATTATTGAGCCAACTTCAGGAAATACAGGAATTGGACTTGCTTTGGCGGCAGCGGTTAAGGGATACAAGCTCATCCTGGTAATGCCAGAATCGTTCAGCATTGAACGCCGCAGGTTAATGGCTGCCTATGGTGCAGAGTTCGAATTAACTCCTCGCGAGAAAGGAATGAATGGCGCTGTTGGAAAGGCCAATGAACTGGCCAAACTCACCCCGAATTCCTGGATTCCTTCTCAGTTTGACAATCCTGCCAATATCGAGGTACATAAGAATACAACGGCGCAGGAAATCATAAAGGACTTCCCCGATGGTTTTGATTATCTTATTTCCGGGGTGGGCACTGGTGGTCATATTTCAGGTGTAGGCGAAGTGCTGAAAGCTAAGTTTCGAAACCTGAAAATTTACGCAGTTGAGCCGGAAGTTGCACTTTTCATCAGCAAACGTCAATTTGCACCTCACCCAATACAGGGAATTGGGCCCAACTTCATCCCCAAAAATCTGATTGAGAAAATCCTTGACGGTACCATACCTGTCTCGAAAGAAGAAGCATTTACATATGCCCAACGTGCAACTAAGGAAGAAGGACTGTTTGCAGGTATATCATCTGGTGCATCGTTAGCCGCTGTGGCCAAGAAGCTACCTGAAATACCAAAAGGTTCCCGCGTCCTTACCTTCAATTACGATACCGGCGAGAGGTACCTGTCAATTGATGGATTGTATTGAAGATAGTCTATCAGGCTATGAACCTAAAAGTATATTCACTTTATTAACTAAAAGCGAAATAATATGAGCACAAAAACATTAGATATTACAAAAGAACATTGCCCGATGACCTTTGTAAAGACGAAAATAGAGTTATCGAAGCTTCAAACAGGCGATAAACTCGAAGTGTTGCTCACCGAAGGCGAACCATTGGAAAATGTTCCCAAAAGTTCTACCGAGCAAGGTTATAAAGTAATCGAAATAGTGCACGTGAAGGATAACATCCACAAAATAACCATTGAAAAATGATTTCGATAAAACGCGAGGTACTAAAAAAAATAGTTGCTCATGCCCAGGCCGATCTGCCAAATGAGGCTTGTGGTTACTTGGTAGGTAATGATGGTACAATTACTTTGAGTTATCAATTGACCAACATCGATCATAGCCCAGAGCATTTCTCTTTCGACCCGGCTGAACAGTTTAAAACGGTTAAGGATGCGCGAAGTAAGGGTTTACAAATTCTTGCCAATTACCATAGCCATCCCGAAACACCAGCCAGGCCTTCGGAGGAAGATATTCGCCTTGCTTTTGATCCGGGCATCCTGTATTTCATTATATCCCTTGCCCAGCCCGAACCAATAGTTAAGGCCTTTCGGATAATAGGCGGCGCGGTCAGTACCCAAGAAATAGTGATAATTGACTAGCCCAAGTTTTTTCATCTTTAATAGTTCTAAAAATGTATACTTTACCAAGCACATTATCAGAAGATATCAAATATTTCGGTTCGTTAGTGGACGAGTTTCTTGATGGCACGCTCGAACCTGTCAAATTCAAAGCTACCCGTGTGCCTATGGGCATTTACGAACAACGCAAAGACGGAACGTATATGGTTCGCATCCGTTGTGCAGGAGGCTTCATCACTCCTTTGCAATTGAAAAAGATAGCAGAGATCGCTTACAAGCATAAATCAAACCTACTACACATTACCACACGCCAGGAGATACAAATACAGAACCTAGAACTCCGCGAAACCTTGGCCATACTTCAGAATCTCAAGGAAGTGGGACTGTCATCAAAAGGTGGTGGTGGAAATACGGTTCGAAACATCATGGTTTCAATTGACAGCGGAATTGCACATGACGAGGTGTTTGATGTTACACCATATGCCTTTAATCTTACTTCCAAATTAATTGCAGAATCGGATTCCTTTACTCTTCCGCGAAAACTTAAAATTGCTTTCTCTAACTCGGAAAAAGATACTGCTTATGCCGCCTTTAACGATTTAGGGTTTGTTGCCAAAATAAAAGACGGAAAACGCGGATTTAAAGTATACCTGGGAGGTTCCCTGGCTTCCAAGCCGATGGTAGGTTATGAACTCTTTGACTTTGCCCCAGAAGAGGAATTGTTTTACATTGCCGATGCCGCCAAAAAACTTTTTTCAAGGTATGGCAATAGAAAAAATAAACACAAAGCCCGTCTTCGTTATGTTTTCTATAAATTAGGAAAAGAAGAAGTGTTTCGCCTTTTTTTTGAAATATTCCATGAGGTAAAACAGAATGAAAGCATCGCTTATAAGCACAGTGAGCCTGTATTTAAAGCAAGACAGCCCGAATTCGGAGCTGAAGTGGTAAGCATCCAGGAATTTCAGAAATGGAAATCAAGATATGCCACCGAACAGCATCAGAAAGATCTGTGGACGATTATTGTTCCATTTGAACATGGTAATGCGCCTCATGATACACTTACAAAACTGGCAGAATTTGCAGCCCACTTTGGCGAAGATGTAATCCGCTTTTCTATGCGGCAGAACATCCACTTACGTAACATACCCAGCGCATACCTGGGCAATGTGTATAAGTTTCTTGAAAAAATTGGTGTTGAAACCAATGTTCCCTTATTAGTCAACACATTGGTAGCATGTACCGGAGCGGATACCTGCCGATTGGGTATCTGCTTATCCAAAGGGGCCAGTACTGCATTACGTAAGGCGCTTAATAAAAGCGACTTGCCTTTGGATAAATTAAATGATTTAAGAATTAACATCTCAGGTTGTCCTAATTCCTGTGGTCAGCAAATTTCTGCCGACCTTGGGTTTTATGGAAAAGTGGGCCGAAACGATCGTATGTTTCCAGCTTATCATGTAGTAGCAGGTGCAGCAATAGGCTCAAACCCAAGGCTGGCGGAACATGTTGGAGAAGTTAGTGCATTTGATCTACCCAGATTCACGATTGATGTGTTCAAAAGTTATCTAGACAAACAGAAAACTTATAAATCCTTCAGCGATTATGTGAACGGTGAAGGGAAAGATGATATTGCCGCCTTAACTCAAAAATACAAGATCATTCCTGAGTTTAGAGATGACAAGAATTATTACTTCGATTGGGGTAGCGAACAAATCTTCTCACTTGCCGCCAAGGGTGTTGGCGAATGTTCTGCGGGTCTTTTCGACATGATCGATGTAGACCTGAACACGATCAACAAAACCATAGAAGAGCTCACCAAGGAAACGGAAGAGACATATGTAAATGAATTGCTTTACACTTTGATATTTGCCTCATCACGGATGCTTCTGATCACTCGTGGTGCTGAGCCCAAAAATGCAACGGAAGTGTTCAACAATTTTATTGACAAGTTTATAAATGCCAAATTGATTAGCGGTATTTATAAAGAAATCGTGGAAACAGCCAGGGACGAAAAGGACGTGGATTTTACCGAAAAAAGAGAAACTATCCTCGATCTTGCCAAGGCTGTGATTAGTTTGTATGAGGGTATGGATGATTCGTTACAGTTTAAAAACCTTGAAGAAATAAAGGCAACTAAAGAAGAAATACAATCCCAGCAAACTGCTACCCGCCAGAAAGATTTCAGGGGAGTGGCCTGTCCCATGAACTTTGTAAAAACGAAGATTGAGCTGTCAACTTTAAAATCAGGAGATCTTCTGGAAATCCTCCTTGATGACGGAGAACCCATCGAAAATGTACCAGGTTCTATTAAAGGAGAAGGGCATCTCGTGCTTGATCAGAAACAGATTGATAATTATTGGCAGGTGAAAATTCAAAAAGTATAACACATTCAATGTGGAGAGAGACGATGGCGAAGGAATATCTGGCTATTACATCTTGCAAGGAGGATAGCTAAGATATTTCTTCAAAATCTGAAGTTAAAAGTTGATATCGAGCTGTGTAGTGAAAGAATTTGCATTAAGGTCTTTGGTATTATAAGCAACATTATGGTTGTTATAAATATCATAGGCAAAAATGACTGAAACATTTTTGGAGAAAGACCAGGAAAAGCCTACGTTCAAGGCACCTATGTAACTTCTGCCACTTTGATAGTCCACAGCAAGCCAAAGCTTGTCTGATATTTCCGTCATAGGCCTATCCCACGATAATAGAAGACCACTATTTGTTTTTTTTAGGTTCTCATCCACGAGAATCCTATTGTTGCCTGTATAATAACCTATAGAAATTCTTCCAAGGGCAGGTATTGTCTTAGCAATTACACCATAAATAATATTGTAATTGGTAAGATCCTTTTTTAATCCAAAGTTATAAGCTCCCAAAGCAATAGCGGGACAACCTTTAAACAAACTATCCTCTGGAAATCCAAGCTTGGCATTAAAATAGACTGGATGAGCATCGTACACCTTATCACCCATACTCAAATAATCAACGCCAAATTCACCTTGGAATTTCTTAAAGGGTAAAAGACCAGTGGTGAGCCCTAAATCATAGATGCCGGCCCCGCGATTACCATTAATATCATAAGCCCTTGTATAATTGTCGATTCCTAAATGCCATGTTCTCCACAATTGAAAATCAGAGGAAGGAATCCAGATTTGAGTAGAAGGGGTTCCAAACATAGAAGTACTCACCAATGCCAATAATAGCGTCATTGACAGACAGATTCGTTTAAATTTTCGTTTCATAATTAAAGAATTTTAGATTAATAATTATTTGTTTGTTCGTTTGCAAAAAAATAAAATTGTAATTAAAATCAAAATATTGATTAAAAATCATAAGTAAATATTTATATTAAATTATAATTTATACAAAGAATGGATTATATTATTAATAAATTATATTTCAAAAATATTAAGGGAATTTTTATTATGGTTTAGGGTTATTTAGATGGTCAAAACCCTAATTTATTGGGATTGCATTGTAAGTCCCCCGTGATTCTTGGCGAAGGGAGGTCTTTTCATCATATTAATTGCATGGTTCCGCTGGAGCTGCACCAACAATAAAGCGGTGCGCCACGGATTGCGATAGCTATATAACATAATGCGCTATTATGCGTCCGCTTCGCACAACCTGTAAACATATTGATTGATTCAAGGTACAGGTTGTCACATAATTCGACACTATGTTAAATAGCACTTTCAAAGGTGTGGCGCGAGCATATCCATGCGCACGGCACAGAAAAGACCGCAATTTCCCCACCACCCTTCAGCGGTGCAGGGGTAAAAGAAGCTATTTCATGTTTCGTGCCTGCGGTCCATGCCTCATTCTTCACTCCATTTCGCTGCGGGCTTTC
>DATBXH010000909.1:0-2905 GCA_036514375.1 Bacteroidales bacterium
CGACTATCGACTATCGACTATATGAAACAACTTACTATACTAAAAATTGGTGGAAATATACTGGATAGTCCGGTGTTACTTAATTCAATGCTGGATAATTTTGCCTCTCTAAAAGGTTGTAAAATTCTTATTCACGGAGGAGGTAAGATTGCCAATGTGTTAATGAAGCAGCTTGGGATTGAGCCTAAAATGGTCGAAGGCAGGCGTATTACTGATGAGAAAACATTGGAAATTGTTACTCAGGTTTATGCCGGTTTGATTAATAAAAATCTGGTAAGCAGTTTGCAGGCTCGTAGTTGCAACGCATTAGGACTTACCGGAGCAGATGGCAACACTATTCCTGCGGTTAAACGACCGGTAAAAGAAATTGATTATGGTTTTGTTGGGGACGTAGATACAACGCTAATCAATGCCGCTTCTATTAATGGGTTGATTGAACTTGGGTTTGTTCCTGTTTTTGCTCCTTTAACCCACGACGGGAAAGGTTCTATGCTGAATACCAACGCTGATACAATTGCCTCCTCGCTGGCTATTTCCCTTGCTAAATTTTACAATGTAAAACTGATCTATTGTTTTGAAAAAAATGGGGTGCTCTCTGACCCCAATGACGAAAATTCAGTGATACGGAAAATCAACGAAGAGGCCTTCACTGATTACAAATCGAAGGGAATTATTCATTCCGGGATGATTCCAAAACTTGACAATGCATTTTCTGCTTTGAAAGCCGGAGTAGTTGAAATTGTGATTTGCGGTCCGGCTGCCTTCAGTTCTAGCCACCCAATTTCAGGAACTTCCATACATTTGTAGCAAGACTTTATTTATGAACTAATTTTTGACGTAATTGAATTAATGATTTATAGTGAAGATATAATATAATCGCCATGAAAGATTTGAAGTTTGCCATTATCGGGGCTGGTAATATCGGCTCTGCAATTGTAGAAGGATTCCTGAAGACAGGAATTATCAAAGCCGAGAACATATATATTACTGACCAGCGAACGGAGCCCCTTGACTATTTTAAAACAAAAGGACTTAGTACGGGTAAGGATAATGACAAAGCTGTATCTTTTGCCGATATTGTAATTGTTGCGGTTAAGCCATACATAGTTAAGTCTGTTTTGGAAGAGATTAAGACAAAATTGGTTCCTTCGCGTCATTTGCTTATCTCTATAGCGGCCGGTATCAGTATTAAAAATATTGAGGATGTAACGGGTCGAATTCCAATTTTTAGAACAATTCCTAATACTGCCATTGCAGTTCAGGAATCCATGACTTTTATTACTGAAGCCAATTCCACAAAGGAACAGCAGGAAATAGTTCAGAAAATTTTTAATCAGTTGGGCAATACCATGTTCATTCCAGAAGACATGATGAATGCTGCTACTGTTATTGGGTCATGCGGAACTGCATTTGTGATGCGCTTTATAAGGGCATCAGTAGAAGGTGGTGTGCAAATAGGTTTCAAACCGGAAGTTGCTCAACAGATTATTTCACAAACAGCTCTAGGTGCAGCCAAATTGTTACTTGAAACCGGCGGACATCCTGAACATGAAATCGATAAGGTTGCTACACCCAATGGGATGTCGATTATGGGTCTTAACGAAATGGAGCATAATGGGTTTACTTCGTCCGTGATAAAAGGAATTATGGCTGCCTTCCATAAAGTTAGCAGGTAATTCAAGCAAAGGGCTAAATATATGGTGAACCGCTTGCTCCTTTTAGGAATGATACTTATCTTTCTGACGTGTTGTTCGGATAGAAATTATTTTCATATTGAAGGATTGGCGCAAGGAACAACCTATCACGTCACCTATCGTGGGAACAGAGATTTTAGTCATTCAATAGATAGTATTCTTAAAGCTGTTGATAAATCGCTCAATGCCTGGGATTCATCTTCAATTATTTCCAGAATAAATAATAACGATACTTCTGTAGTTGCCGATAGTTTGTTTGTCAGGGTTTTTACTAAAGCAAAACAGATTAACCGGGAAAGTCATGGACTTTTTGATATAACTGTAGCGCCATTAGTTAAAGCATGGGGATTTTACAGAAAACAAAAAACTCTTCCTGATAGTCTAGAGATAAAGCACTTACTTAGCTTGGTGGGAATGGGGAAAATTGAATTGAAGAATAACAAGATTATAAAACAAAATCCAAATATTACTCTTGATGTTAATGCCATAGCTCCTGGTCTTTCTGTAGATGTGGTTGCAGAATTCCTGCAACGGCAAGGAGTGGCAGACTACATGGTTGAAATTGGCGGAGAGCTTAAATGTTGCGGACTAAATCCTGATAGAAAACGATGGCATGTGGGTATTGAAGCTCCTATTGAAGGAACTCAAATGATGGGTGAAGAGTTGAGTACAGTAGTTCAGATCAGTGGCAGAGCAATGGCTACTTCAGGTAATTACCGAAAGTTTATTGTGGAAAATGGAATAAAATATGGTCACCATCTCAATCCAATAACAGGCTATCCTTCTAAGAATCCCTTACTGAGTGTAACGATTATAGCCAATGATTGTGTCAGCGCAGATGCTTATGCAACGGCCTGTATTGTAATGGGTCCTGATAAAGCAAAAGAATTTCTTTTAACCCATAATGATTTAGACGCTTATTTTATTTATAGTGATAATAGAGGGAATTATCAGGTTTTTATGACGAACAGGCTTAAGAGTTTGGTACAAAAATAAAGGGTGACATTGCTGCCACCCCTTGAAAATCAATGAAAAACACCTCTATTGTTTAATGAGTTCCGCCTCCGCCACATCCACAATCACCACCGCAACCGCAGCTTCCGCCCCCTTTGGAGGTCTTTCTGGCAAGACGTACTAATCTTAATTGATTTTTAGTCACATTCTTTTTTGATTTTACTAATGTTAAAACCATAGTTTAAAGTATTTGTTAA
>DATBXH010000910.1:0-3469 GCA_036514375.1 Bacteroidales bacterium
ACCAATTGACGATTCGTTATTTGGAAATTAAAATTGAAGTTTTTAATTTCAAACGCAACCAAATAAGATATGCCAACATCAGGATTTTATTAAAAATAAAGAATGAGAATAAGACAACTGAACCAAATACTTAAACCGTGCTTATGAAAATCAAATTTATTCTATTCATGGCTTTTCAATGTATTTTACCTGGGAAAGTCATTTCACAGAAGACAGATACCATTCCAAAATCCCTGGGCATAGAGGCCGGGATTGATCTATTGTATAGTAATCTGACCGCTTTTGGTGACAACATCCGTGGGGATGTACCGAACTATTATTATAATTCGGAAACAGATACCAGGAACCTTTCAATTTTGTTTTATAAGAAGTACTTTGGTTTGCGAACCGAAGTGTATACCAAAAACAATCGGTTCGGTTTCTCCGCAGGACTTCGTTTTACGAACATGCATGGCTCGGTGGGTAAGAACACCTATTGGGGAAGTACTGCCGATTTTTTTTACTTGCTTTTCAGGCAGCAAGGCAATACCACTGAGTATTTAAAGATAAAAACTATTGATCAGTCTTCCAATTATATTGGTATCCCACTTGAAATGCGTTTATTTTGGCGTGAAATGTGGAACGGACAGCTTTATTTTAAAATAGGAGGCGAGTTTAATTACAAGTTAAGTACCAGGACTGATATAAGATTTTATGATGACGCCATGAAAACCTTTCATGGTGCAGTTTCGGATATGATAGGGCAGCCTCGTTCTTTTTGTTCGCTTCTATACAGCGCAGTCGGAATAAAGTATGGAAAGCTTTCGAAAGTTAATGCAGATTTGGAACTTAGTCTACCAACCATATTCTTAACCCAGGAGACGTCAGGTTTAACAAATCCTCAGGCCGGATCCGGAATAAAATTAGTTGTTCAAATACCCATTAAAAAGAGAGCACAATGAAAAGATATTTCCTGATATTTTTAACGATTGTTTTTGTTTTTGCCGGATGCAAGAAAGAAACAGAGCTTCAGAAATCGGTTTTTATAAACGATCCTGAGAATCCGGATCTCCCGGAATATTCGGAATGGGGTTATAATACATTTGGTGCTTATTACGACCGGGTTCCTTTTATTTCGAATGATAATGAAGTTCCTGCCAAAGTCATTGTTACCAATAATGTAATGTCATTTGCACTGACAGGTCAAAAGGGTGGCAATACGTATTATTATGGCAATGATTACGGCAGTATGTCAATTACCTTTAAAATATCCGGTTTTTTGCCTCAGGATTATAATCAATTGATTACTCTGAACGATACAATACTGGATTTGAAAAATTCAGCTTATCAGGTCGTGGTATCGATGGATACCAACCAATATACCGCAACTATTCTTAGCGGTCAGCTTCAGTTTAAAAGAGTCCAGAACCTGCTGGTAGATACAAAACAGGTTGAGGTAATCCTTTCCGGGTATTTTGATTTTAAAGCGTTAATTAAGAATTCGCCCATCACCGTATCCAGCGGTAGGTTTGATGTTGGTATTGATACTGATAATTTCTATGTGTATTAGATAAAGATGGGAGGCTGTGTAAAAAATCTTAGATGGGACGTAATCTGGAACTTAACGAAGTGTTCTCACGAACGAAGTGAGTAAATTATGCCGAGCGTACTGCTCAGTAAACAAGGCAGGGCGCTGAGCGTAGTCTCCAGACTACGCTCAATTTTTTACTTTTTACACAGCCTCTCCCTTGTCAACTTTATCTTCTCGCTATTTCTTTTGCTTTGGCCAGTGCCTTTTCAATTCCTTTCGGATTTTTACCACCGGCAGTGGCAAAGAAGGGTTGGCCGCCTCCGCCTCCATCCACTTCTTTCGAAATTTCACGGATCATATTTCCGGCATTCAGGTTTTTAGATTTGACCAGGTTGTCGGAAATCATGACGGCCAGGCTGGCTTTGCCGTCAATCTCGGCAGCGAGAACAAGACAGAGGTTTTCGGCTTGCGATTTTAGCTGAAAAGCCAGATCTTTTAAGCTTTGGGCCGAATCGATATCTACCTTTTCGGCAATGAAATTCAGATCGCCCAGTTTTTCGCTCTTTGAAAGAAGCGTTTTGGCAATTTGCTGATTCCGTTCCTTCAGCATCAGTTCAAATTGCTTCTGTAACGACGTAAACTCAGCCATTTTGTTTTCAAGACCTTTTATTACATCTGCGGGGTTGCTGAGTATTTCGCGTACCTTATGAACAGTGTTCAGTTGTTCGTTTACATACTCCTCAACTTTTGGTCCTGTGATGGCTTCTATTCTTCTTATACCGGCCGCAATAGCGCTTTCCGAAAGGATTTTGAAGAAACCGATGTTTCCGGTAGCTCTCACGTGCGTTCCGCCGCAAAGTTCAATGGAATCGCCAAATTTAATGACACGTACATTTTCTCCGTATTTTTCTCCAAAAAGCATCATGGCCCCGAGTTTCCTGGCATCCTCAATCGGGTAATTCCTTTTTTCATCGAGGTTAATATTCTCGCGGATTTTCGCATTGACCAAATGTTCTATGGTTTGGATTTCTTCTGCTGTCATTTTCTGGAAATGCGAGAAGTCGAATCTCAGGTAATCCGGATTCACCAGCGAGCCTTTCTGTTCCACGTGCGTACCCAGTGTATCGCGCAAAGCTTTGTGAAGCAAGTGCGTTGCTGAGTGGTTGTTTTGCGTTTGCTGACGTTTCTCAGTATCTACGCGGGCAGTGAATATGCCTTCCATTTTTTCCGGAAGTCTTTCTGCAATATGGATATATAAGTTGTTTTCCTTGATGGTGTCTATGATCTCAAGTTTCTCGTTGGCCAATTCAAGCCAGCCTTTGTCGCCAACCTGGCCGCCGCTTTCGCCATAGAAAGGGGTTTTGTTAAATACAAGATGATACAAAGCCTTTCCTTTGGTGGTTACCTTGCGATAACGGGCAATAGATATCTCACATTCGGTTACATCATAGCCCACAAATTCCGTTTTGTCGGAATCTGCAATGGTTATCCAGTCCTCGGTATCAATGGCTGCAGCTGCCCTGGAACGGTTTTTCTGGATTTCCATTTCGGCATTGAATTCCGCATTATTTAACGTAAGACCGTTTTCGCGAAGAATGAGCTCTGTAAGGTCAAGTGGAAAACCAAACGTATCGTACAATTCGAAAGCAGCTTTTCCGCTTACTACAGAAGAGCCTTCTTTCTTTGTTTTTTGCATGATCTGCTCGATAAGCTTCATACCTGTTTCGAGGGTTCGGAGGAATGATGTTTCTTCCTCCTTCATTACCCGTTGAATTAACTGCTGCTGGGCTTTCAGTTCAGGATAAGCATCACCCATCGCACGGATAAGTGCAGGTACTAACGAGAATATGAATGGATCGCGCATATTAAGGAACGTAAACCCGTAACGTACGGCCCTGCGCAATAAACGGCGAATAACATATCCTGCCTTGTTGTTCGAAGGGATCTGACCATCGGCAA
>DATBXH010000911.1:0-6456 GCA_036514375.1 Bacteroidales bacterium
GGCCGAAGTGCTGACGAACAATCGGTGGTTCGCATAAAAAATGGTAAATATCTTGGTTTCGGGTTTATTTCCAAAGATTTTCCCGTTACCAGCACCGAAACTCTTGCTGATTACATTAAATCTTATCCTGATAACCGCGAAGTTCAGCAGATAATCAGAAATTACCTAAAGAAACACCCTTTTGCTAAAGTGATTAGGGATTAAAAGGAAAGTTATGGCTTAGAGGTTTGAAGCTAAAGCTGCAAATTAAAATAGTGACAAAACGTCCTGAACACCTACTGTTCTTATGTCAAAATGTCCTTTTGTGAATATCTTTTTGCAATGGCAACAGATTTGATCATGCATGAAAGCAAAGTTAGGAAGCAACTATTGATAAGTGGCCATACCAATAGCTAAAACCTAACAGCTAACTTCTAAAAATATAAAACAATGGATTTCAATAATTTTACAATAAAATCGCAGGAAGCAGTACAAAAAGCTGTTACCATTGCGCAGACAAGTCAACACCAGGCTATCGAAAATGGGCACTTGCTAAAAGGGCTAATGACCGAGGCCGAGGATGTCATCAACTATTTACTTAAAAAGCTTAATGTCAATGTCACAAATTTGTCCAAAGTACTGGATAAAATTATAGAGGCTTACCCCAAAGTGGTAGGCGGTGAGACATATCTTTCATCCTCAGCCAATAATAGCCTTCAGAAAGCAATTGGTTTTGCCAAGGACTTTGGCGATCAGTTCGTTTCTGTAGAGCATATTCTTTTGGGAATATTACTCAACGGCGATAATATTTCACAGGTATTAAAGGACAGTGGTGTAAGCGAATCGGATCTTCGAAAAGCTATTACTGAGTTACGTAAAGGTTCCAAGGTAAACAGCCAAACAGGTGAAGATACTTATAATTCACTTAACCGTTTTGCCATGAATCTTAATGAAATGGCTCGTTCGGGAAAACTCGATCCGGTCATTGGCCGTGATGATGAAATTCGTCGTGTATTACAGATACTTTCACGCCGTACGAAGAATAACCCTATTCTGATCGGCGAGCCAGGCGTAGGTAAAACTGCCATCGCCGAGGGACTTGCCTACAGGATCATTAAAGGTGACGTACCGGAAAATCTGAAATCGAAACAGGTATATTCCCTTGATATGGGAGCACTCATTGCGGGTGCCAAATACAAAGGTGAGTTTGAGGAACGACTGAAAGCAGTGGTCAAAGAAGTCATCGAATCGAATGGCGAAGTTGTACTGTTCATCGACGAAATACATACCCTTGTTGGTGCCGGAAAAAGCGAAGGGGCCATGGATGCTGCCAACATTCTGAAACCTGCGCTTGCCCGTGGTGAATTACGTGCCATTGGAGCTACTACATTAGACGAATATCAAAAATACTTCGAAAAGGATAAGGCTCTGGAGCGTCGTTTCCAAACCGTCCATGTTGACGAACCAGATACGATGGATGCTATTTCAATTCTCAGAGGACTAAAGGAACGATACGAGAATCACCATCAGGTGCGTATTAAGGACGAAGCAATTATAAGCGCTGTTGAACTTTCGCAACGGTACATTACCGACCGCTTCCTGCCGGATAAGGCTATCGACCTGATTGATGAGGCTGCGTCCAAACTACGGTTGGAAATGAATTCCGTTCCTGAAGAAATAGACGAAATTGAACGTCGTATCAAGCAACTTGAAATAGAACGTGAAGCCATCAAACGTGAGGGTGACAATGCAAAAGTTAAAGACCTGAGCAAAGAAATCGCCGATCTGTCTGAGGAGCGAAATAAGTTTCGTGCTAAATGGCAGGTTGAACGTGATATTATCGATAAAATACAGAAGAACAAAACAGATATCGAAAATTTTAAATTCGAAGCCGACCAAGCCGAAAGGAACGGCGATTACGGCAAAGTTGCCGAATTACGCTATGGCCGTATACGTGAGGCTGAACGAAATATTGAAGAGCTCAAAGCAGAACTTCAGAAGGCCCATGCTGAATCCGCTTTAATTAAAGAAGAAGTAGGTACGGAAGATATTGCTGACGTTGTCTCCCGGTGGACCGGCATCCCAGTTACACGAATGTTACAAAGTGAACGCGAAAAACTGCTCACTCTCGAAAACGTGTTGCACAAACGTGTAGTTGGGCAGGAAGAAGCTATAACGGTGATTGCAGATGCTGTTCGTCGTAACAGGGCAGGTTTGTCAGACGCGAAAAGGCCTATTGGATCCTTCATATTCATGGGTACTACGGGTGTGGGTAAAACCGAACTGGCCAGGGCATTGGCTGAGTTTCTTTTCAATGATGAAAATTTACTTACCCGCATCGACATGAGTGAATACCAGGAACGTCATTCCGTTTCGCGACTGATTGGAGCGCCTCCGGGATACATAGGTTACGAGGAAGGTGGTCAGCTCACTGAAGCTGTACGCCATAAACCATACTCGGTGGTACTTCTGGACGAAATCGAAAAAGCACACCCTGATGTCTTTAACATCCTGTTGCAGGTGCTCGAGGATGGACGACTGACAGATAATAAGGGCCGCACTGTGAACTTTAAGAATACAATAATCATTATGACGTCGAACCTTGGATCGCAAATCATTCAGGAAAATTTGGAAACCATGAATGATCGTAACCGTGACGAGTTGCTTGAGCGTACCCGTTTCGATGTCATGGGATTGTTAAAGCAAACGATTCGACCTGAATTTCTGAACCGTATTGACGAGATCGTAATGTTCACGCCGCTGACCAAGGTGCAAATCAGAGAAATTGTTTCAATTCAGTTTGGACATATCAAAGAAATGCTTGAAAAATCAGGTATCACGGCAGAACTTACAAAAGAGGCCACAGATTGGATTGCAGATCAGGGGTATGATCCGCATTTTGGTGCACGACCGGTAAAAAGAGTTTTACAGAAATATGTGTTAAACGAGCTTTCAAAGAAAATCCTTGCAGGAACTATAAATAAGGAATCAAAGATTATAATCGACTATTTTGGTGAAGAGCTGGTTTTTCACAATTAAGAAAACACTAAGCACAAAGGCACGAAGAAACTAATTGTTATCATAACTTTCTCTGTGACTTTGTGCCTTTGTTTTTAGCTTAATTATTCAATGAAAGCTTTTGAGACAGTCGTCAAGGTTACTGTAAATTTCAAAAACATTGTGCAATTGAAGCAGCTTAAAAAGCTCCATCACTTCTTTACTGATATTGCAAATCTTAAAGTGACCAAAATTTACATTGGCGGTTTTCATTACCGAAAGAAATACACCAAAGCCCGAGCTATCGATAAAGCTTATGCCTTCGAGATTCAGGATAAGTTTTGTATTAGGTTTGTTAAAAAGATTGTTGAGTTGCTCCTTTACAGGTTCTGTAATCAATGCATTGAACCTGTTGATGTTTTCGAAGGATGCTACATAGACATTGTTTATTAGGTCGACCTTCAACATGGCGCTTGTTTCGATTAAATTAGTAATAATTGGGGATATTATTAATATTAAAGATTGGCTGCTACTTCATTTAGCTCTTCGATGGCTGTTTTTGTAAGGGCTATAAATTTTTCAACAAATCCCGGATAGCTTTCTACCTCAGCATTGTCCTTGGTCAATAATTCGAGAGTTTTCAAATCTGCTGCCAGGTCGGTCATACCCATGATAGAAATGGATGATTTAGCTTTATGAGCCAGTTTTCCAAGTGCCAGATAATTCTTTTCATCAAGAAAAACCTGCATGTCTTTTATATACTCATTTGCCTGCTCTACAAATATCCCGATCATTTCTTTCACGATTTCAGGACTGCCGCCTGACATGCTGTTCAAATACGTTAAATCTGTTATCATAACCCAAATATTGAAAAATCGAATTTAAATATACATCCAAAAATTTTATAAATGAACTATTTGTTTGAGATATTTGATTTTTTTATAATTTTAATATTTACATAATCCTCTTTAACACTGTACAAAATCAATGTTCTTATGTATTTTTACTTTTTTTAATCCAATGTTAAACATCAGACAGTGAAACTCTCATGTTATAACATCGTACAAAAGACCGTCACGCTTTATCTACCTTCTTATATGAAAACAAAACGTATGATAAAAAAAATTTTATTCATTCTACTAACCGGACTTTTCTTGAGTTTTCTCCCATTCGGCAATGTTATAGGGCAATCCTCGGAATATGCTCAACAAGCCCGTTTATTTTACAACAAAGCTTTGAAGAGTATTAAAATGGCCCAGTTTTCGCAAGCTAACGATGCATTAAACATGGCCATAGAGCTCGATCCGAACCTTGCTAAGGCTTACATTGAGCGGGGTAAAGTAAGACTTCAGTTAAACAAGCTTGACGACGCATCCGCTGATTTCATGAAAGCCCTTACATTCAATGAAAAATCAGGTGATGCACAATTCGGGAAGGCCTATATTTTATTCCTTAAAAACCAGTACGACGAAGCCTTACAGGATTTCACGCAGGCTATTGCCAATGGTTATATGGAACCGATGGTTTATTACTATCGCGGTGTTATACGGATGGTAAAGCAGGATTACACAAGTGCGGCTCTCGATTTCTCATTTTCTATCGATAAAAAACCGGATTTTGCATATGCTTATCACGATAGGGGCAGTGCCAAGTTTAAATTGAACGACCTAAAAGGAGCTCAGGCTGATTATGAGAAAGCTATAGAACTTTCGCCCAAATTTGCCCTGGCTTACAACAATCTTGGCAATGTAAAAAAAGAACAAACTGATTTTGCCGGGGCTATCGAAGCCTATACGAAGGCAATTGAAAATGATTCGGACTATTATATTGCTTATAATAACCGTGGAAATGCCCGGTATCTTTCCGGCGACTTCAAGGGAGCCATGGAGGATTATAACAAAGCGATTTCGTTTCACCCGGATTATTTATCGGCCCTGAATAATCTAGCCGTTTCGGAAGCAAAAGATGAAAAATATAAAGATGCTATGGGTATTTTAAACAAAACTATCAATCTGAATACCGAATTTGGAACAGCATACTTAAACCGTGGCCTGATAAGGGAATTACAGGGAGATCTGGATGGGGCATGCAGCGACTGGAAAATTGCAGATAAACTCGGTGTCAAAGAAGCCTTAACTTACCTAAAAGATTATCAAAAATAAACGAACTCAAAATCTAATTCACATGATCCGCACTGCATATAATGTTTTATTTCTTTGCTTCATCCTCCAACTCTCAAACTTGGAATACACTTCGGCACAAAACGAGGTGAGGGTGCCACGATCAGAGTTTAGGACTAAATCAGACAGTTTTAGTATCGCATATAAGCATATTCGTAAAGGAAATAAGTGGATTGAAAAAGGAAAAGGAGCCCTGCCCAAAGCCCTTGAGCAGTATTTATTGGCAAACAATTATAACAATACAAATCCCGAATTGAATTATAAAATTGGGATGACTTATCTGCGTTCCGACCAAAAGGCAAAAGCCCTGGAACCACTCAAAATTGCCTATTCCAAGAAACCTGATATGACCAAAAATCTGCTTCTTCTACTTGGCAGGGCTTATCAGTATAACCTGAAGTTTGACACAGCTATCCAGAAATACGAAGCATACTCAAAATCTCTCAGTAAAAGGCAACGCCGAAAACAATCCGATGTTATCAACAAATACATTGATGAATGTAATGCAGGTACTGAGCTGGTTAGTAAACCCAAAAGGGTAGTAATAAAAGATCTGGGCGATTCCATCAATTCTGTTTATGACGATTACAATGCCCTGGTGCTGCCGGGAGATTCAATGATGTACTTTACCTCTCGCAGACCGGCCAACAAAAAAGATAAGCCAAACAAAAAGGATTACATGTTTGATGAGGATATCTACACGGCATTGGCAGACTCCGGTGTTTGGAAAAAAGCTGCATACCTGACCGATGAAGATTTTAATTCCAAAAGGAATGAAGACATTGTTTGGGTTTCGGAAGATAATAAAACCCGTTATATCTATGATGGATACATGCGAGGCGGTGATATCCTGGTATCAAACTTCATAAAAGGCAAATGGAGTTACCCAAAAAGGATATACCGGAGATTCAGTAAATCTGCGTCCGAAACTTCCTTAAGTATAACAAAAGACGGCAACACCATTTATTTCGTGAGTGACAATCAGGACGAAAGCTTTGGCGGAAAAGACATTTATTATATGCACAAAAACCAGAAGGGCAAATGGGAAAAACCAAAAAATGTAGGTTCTGTTATCAACACCAAATACGACGAGGAATTTGTGAATATCTCACCCGATGGCAAAGTGATGTACTTTAGTTCCAAAGGGCACAACAGCATGGGCGGATATGACATATTCAGATCCGAACAGGATGGTGGCGGAGTTTGGACAAAGCCTGAGAATGTTGGATTTCCGGTTAATACGCCCGGCGATGAAATTTGCTATCGTCCAGCCTCGAACGAAAAAAACGCCTATTTTGCT
>DATBXH010000912.1:0-4884 GCA_036514375.1 Bacteroidales bacterium
AACGAGTCAAATGCTTACTCTCTGGGTGGCGGGTATTACAAGGAAACAGCTGTAGTCCCCGGCCAGGATTTCACCCGTTATTCTCTCCGTGCTACCATCGACAGTAAAATCGGTAAGAAAGTCAAAGTAGGACTCAGTACATTGAATTCGGTGGGCGTTACTAACGGTTCCCAGTTTGTACAATACGGTACCATGTTCCCGCTTTTATCATTGAGTCCGCTGGAACCTGCATATGATGCCAATGGCTCAATAAGACTGCTCCCTGCCGGGAATAAAGACGATGTTAACGGTTTCACATGGAGTCCATTATTATTAAAACATAATAATGGCAGATGGGTTGATCAATCACGCCGGCTAAGGACGATAAATAGTTTATACGGAGAGTATGAAATTATTAAGGGTTTGAAATATCGGATTAATTTAGGGTTGACTTTCAGTCAGCAGGAAGACGATCAGTTCAAAGGAGCTTATTCACCTACCAATCCTTGTTATTTCAATGCGAATAACGGAAATACTGCCAGCGTGAATAATACTTCTGCTTGGGGATATACTGCTGAGAACCTGATAACTTATGATAAGACCATTGCCCAAAAGCATAGAATCAGCTTTACCGGTTTGTACAGTGTCCAGGAATTTCACCAGCATAATACTAAAGTAAGCAAGGACTCCATAACTGACGACTTCTCGCAATTTTATGCCCTTTCTTTATCAAATGCTACTCCAAAAGCTTCATTGGATGGTGGAGAACAGAGTTGGGCGTTATTGTCATACATGGCACGTCTGCTTTACGTTTATAACGATAAATACATGATTACCATTACGGGTAGAAGCGACGGTTCTTCCCGTCTGGCTGCCGGTCACAAATGGCATCAGTATCCTGCAGTATCTCTTGGCTGGAATATTGCCAATGAAGGTTTCATGAAAAACATAAAAACTATATCAAGTCTAAAACTACGCGCTGGTTTTGGACAAACTTCAAACCAGTCTATTAACCCCTATTCATCACTGGGGTTAGTATCCAACAAAAATTATATCAGTACAACAACAACGCAAGGTAGTGTTATACGATACAATTTTGGTCCGTCGGTCGTTACAGGATACAATGTTATTAACATCCCCAATTCATCTTTAGACTGGGAATATACTAAAACATATAATCTTGGGCTTGATTTTGGTGTATTAAACAACCGTATTTCAGGAAGTATTGAATACTATAATACGACTACGGAAGGTGTACTCTATAATGTTACATTGCCAGCTACGACCGGAATTTCAGGGAAGTTCCTGACGAACGTCGGAAGCATCAAAAACTATGGTTTTGAATTAACATTAAGTACTAAAAATGTTGTAACCAGAAGCGGATTTACCTGGAGTACTGATTTTAATCTGTTTGCAAACAGAAACAAGGTACTTTCACTATCAAATCAGTCAACACAGGATATTCCTGCACAATTATTTGTTGGCCATTCCATGACTGCAATATACGATTACAAAAAGTTAGGAATATGGCAATTGAACGAAGCTGCCCAGGCTGCAGTATATGGTGCTGTTCCAGGTCAGATAAAATTAAAAGATTATAATAATGATGGTAAGGTAGATAGCAAAGATCAGGCCATTATAGGTACAGGTGACGCCAATATCCAGGGAGGTATGACCAACCGTTTCTTCTTTAAGGGTTTTGATTTCTCATTTAATTTATATGCACGCTTTGGAGGATTGCTGGTCAGCCAGATTCATCAGCCCGGTGGTTATTTGACCCAAATGGCAGGTAACAGAAACCAAATCAAAGTGGATTATTGGACACCATCCAATCCAACTAATTGGTTCCCTTCACCTGCTTTAAGTACGGTAAACCCTATTACTACGGCATCATCCACGCTGGGATATTATGATGCAACTTTTGTAAAACTCAGAAGTATCAATTTAGGATATACTTTCTCAACAAGGTTGTTAAGTAAGATAAACCTTAAATCTGTTCGTTTATACGTTACACTGGACAATGTTGCTACTTTATTCTCTCCATATATGAAGCAAACAGGTATCGATCCGGAAAGTACGCAAGCAGGATCCAACACTCTTGGAGATCCTGGTAATCTTCGTAATAATACTTACGGAAATGGTATGCTCGTAGTAACTTCAGGAACGCCTCCATCAAGGACATTTTCCATTGGGGCAAACATTTCTTTCTAACATCTATAAATACTATTGATTATGAAATCAAAAAATAAAATTCTATATATTTTATTGGGGGCCATTGCATTATTGGCTTTCAGTTGTAACGACAAATTGGTGGAACACCCATATACAGTGTTTACAACAGAATATTTCAAAACTGCTCCTGGCATTCAAAGTGGTTTATATGCATTATATTCAGATATGAGATATCAGGCCGGCACTGAAGGAGCGGTAGGAACAGAGGTTTGTGGCACTGATGAATGGACTTATGCTGACCAGGTTCGTTCTAACAACCAGGCAACCTGGGTTTTGACAATGGGAAATTATACCATAGATGCTAACAACGGAGGTATTTCTACTCCCTGGAACAGAATCTTTAATGACATAAACGAGGCAAATGCTGTCATCCAATTTGCCCCGGGAGTAACATTTGCGAATGATGCTGCAACGGATTCAGCAACACGAAATCAATTAGTTGCCCAGGCAAGGTTCCTGAGGGCCCAATATTATACCATATTGGTTCGGCAATTCGGAGCCGTGCCAACCGATTTGGGCAGTGGGGAACTGGCTTTTAACCAGAATCCTTATCAAGGGTTTAACCGTTTACCTGTGGCAGATATTTTAGCAAAAGATTATAAAGATATTATTGATGATCTTACTTTCGCCACACAAAATCTGCCTGATCAAAGACCCACCGGAGCTTTTAAACTAGCCAAACCGGCGGCATTCCATCTGCTCTCAAAAGTATACATGTACAGGGCTTATTCGTCTGTTGCGCAGAGTTCGGATTTTCAGAACGCCTATAATGCAGCTATGGAAGTTATCAATAATAAATCGAAATATGGTGTGGATCTTCAACCTACTTATGCCATGGTACATGCACAGGGAAATGATTACAATTCAGAGATACTATATGCTGTAGAGCGTATCCCTGGTGATTATAATGATAATGAAACACCCGATCCTACAGGCATCGGAGGTAATAAAGGAATAGATGCAGCAAACGATTTTAATCCGGATTATACTGCAGTTCGTGCTCCTTATGACACCTCTGCACTAGGCCAGCCATCCAGTACCAGAACAACGTTATACGGACGTCCTATCAGGCGATTCTGCCCGACCCCCTGGCTATTTAACACTGCCTTTGCCGATAAGGATAATGATAGCCGATTCGATGGCACTTTTCGTATGTTGTGGCTTTGCACGACTGCAGTTAATGCTGCTACAGTGAAGGGTATTAGCTTTCCGGCATACGCAGTTGGTGATACGGCAATTATGCTAGCTAGAACAAATGCCATTGCCGACTCATTAAATGGTGGTCCCTCTCCTTATCGCATCAATTACAAACGTCTAAAAACCTACCGGGTAATTGCACCAAGAGAATTTTATTTCATAAATAATTTTGGAGGGCAAAATATATATCCGGCACTCAATAAATATGACGATTCTAACAAAGGATCTGCCAATAACGTAGGTAGCAGGCCATTTCCAATGAGTAAATTCTCAGAGCTTTATCTTTTAGCTGCGGAAGCCGCATTCCAAATGGGCAATCTAGCTGAAGCTGCCAAAGAAATAAATGTATTAAAACTTAGGGCTGCAAACAGAACGAATCTAAGCCCTAATGATATTAAAAACATCACAAAAACTTCACCGCTTGGTGCTGGTGCTCTTAATGGATCAAACCTAAGTGTAGCAGAAATAAATAGGCGCTATCAGATCATCAAAACTGCCGATGATGGTTCTCAAATTACGCTCGACTATATCCTTGATGAACGTACCAGGGAACTTTGCGGCGAAAGCATGAGATGGTCAGATTTAGCGACAAGGCATAAATTAGTAGATAGAGTTCAAAAGTATAATCCTGACGGGGCTCCCAAGGTTCAATCTTTCCATGAACTAAGACCGATTCCAAAGAGCCAGTTGGATGCTGTTTCTGATCTCAATAAAGCTCAATACCAGAATCCCGGTTATTAAAAAGAATATAGAATGCGCATGTTTCTCAAATACTAAATTTAAGCATGATGCAGCATCAATATTCAAGAAACTAATTTAAAATTATGAAAATGAAGATTATGAAAATAAAATCAATATTTTGGGGCCTGTTGGCAATCTCGGCAGGTTTCTTTAATTCCTGTAAAATGGATCCTATCGGTATCCTGAATCGTGGCAATTTCTCGGATACTACGGCTACTCTTAAATCATCAACTACGATTCCTATGGGTTTTGCTTTAGACAATAATTTCCTCACTAATGCTAACTATGCAGCAGTGGCAACAAGGGAAGGAAACAGTGCGACTTTAATCAGTGCACTTAGTCACGCGAATATTGTCCAAAACGATGGCAGCTTAAATTTTGCCAATGCAGATGCTTTAGTGAACCCAGTAAATACTGCAGGGCTGACAATATACGGAGGTTTGATTGGATACAATAAACTTAATACCACGTATCTGAAGAATTATGCAAAGATTATCAGTACTCCGGCACCAAACATTGCTCCCAATCCCGGCTTTGAGCTAGGCACGGGCTTAACAAATTGGAATATTTATAATACCGGTAACCCTTCAGGTACCTCAACTATAACAGTAGGTACAGGTACTGGAAATGTTCACTCCGGCACAAATTCGATGAAAGTAGTGAACCCTGTTGGATATCCCGGTAGCCAATGGAGAGTGCAAGTTGCCAGCGACCCTATGACTACTACAGTGGGGG
>DATBXH010000913.1:0-2930 GCA_036514375.1 Bacteroidales bacterium
CGGATGGTTTGAAGATATTCTATTCCGGACTACACACATGTAAGCAAGATTCTTTACAAATGATTGTATACAGAAAAGAAATTGACTACCTCAAACCCTACGGACCCATTGATATTGCTATCCTTCCAATCAAAGGCCGTCATATTGATCTTGATTATGAACCTTATCTATATCTGATCGACCAGCTTTCTCCAAAGGTCATTTATTTATTGAGCGATGAACTGGTAAACGAAGAGCCCAAAAAATGTGTCAAGGTGCTTAAAGCACGCAACATTCCGGTAAAATATCCTGAAGGTGGAATAGCAATCGGTGAACGGTTTCATTATCTCCGTGATCAATAAAAAAGAGACCTTATTTTGTAGTATTTACAAATAAAATTGCTTAATGCCTAATTTATGAATAAAATGGGCAGTTGCCAACACAGTATACATCATGCGGGTTTATTCGCTAACACTCATGAAAAGTTACTCCCTTTGGTTGTGAGATCGCTTGCGGCTGAGTTGCAACGATAGTCGCGAAGTGAAGCATTGAAATTATGATATGTGTTGTCCGTGCTTTCTTCATTTTATATGAATTTCAAAAGTATATTTATCGATTTGGAGGATCAGTCAGAAAAAGCGAGGATAAAACCTAATTTTTATAACTGACCTTAGTAGAAATGACGAAGGCGTAAATCAACCTTATTACCTTATACAGTAACATCTTAAATAAGCTAATAAGGTCAAATTTACCCCAGAATTTCAGACTGATCCTATTTGGAGAGATATTAAAATGATCTTATATTTAAAGCCTGTTTAAAATTTCAATCGATTTAACACAGGAGAAATCGGGTAATTACTGCTAAAACATTTACAACCTCTATCTTCAAGCAACATTACGCTGTTAGAGATTAAAAAGTTGGTATAAAACTTCAAGTAAAATGAAACTACAAAAATTATTTATTGCGTTTATTCTGGCATTATTTATGGGCAGTTGTTCGTATAAATATGAAAATGATTTAATTAGTGCAACAAAAAAAAATGATTACAGAAGCATTGAACATGCGCTGAAACATAGGGCCAATGTGGATACGGTAGATGAAGAAGGATTTACTCCTTTAATATGGGCTTCCGGTTTAGGTTATAAGAATATCGTAAAGCTGCTGCTGCAAAACCGTGCGAACATAACTAAAAAAAACAAATATGGCGAGACCGCATTGTCAGTTGCCTCCTTTAAAGGGCAGGATAAGGTTGCCGAAATATTAATTGAAAATAAATCAAATGTAAATACCGTAAATAAAGATGATGTTACACCCTTAATGTATAGTGCAACTCATGGATTTACAAAAATCGTTTCTCTTCTTTTAAAAAACAATGCCAATGTGAACGCTGTTTCCGGGGAAGGTTTAACACCATTGACCTATGCTTGTCTTGGCGATAAATATGATGCAGCCAAATTACTCATTAAATATAAAGCGGATGTTAATTTTAAAGAGCTTGGCGATGATGCTATTCTGCTTTTAACTGCTTACCATGGCAATACAGACATTGCAAAACTACTCATTGAAAATGGAGCAGATGTAAATATCTGGAATAAAAATCTGGATACTCCTTTAATGGCTGCTTGCAGGAGTCGAAATTTTGAAATGGTAAAATTATTACTGGAGAGCAAAGCGGATATGAATGCAAAAGATGAAAATGGTGAAACAGCATTGGTGCATGCAAAACGAACAGGAGAAAAAAAAGTTATTGATCTGCTTATATCATTTGGTGCAAAATAAAACTGGCTGTAAATTTCTTTACAGCCAGCCTGTTTGATTAAATTGCTCAGATATTAATAAATTCTATCCCACAATCCTTTAACATTACCAGAACCGGTGCTACCAGTGGTAGTTATGTGTCCTGTGTTTCCATTACCGGTGTACCCATATCCTTTATTGCTGTTAGCTATACAATTTGTGCAAGTATGAGCTACAGATTGTCCTGAACTACCTAATTTAAATCCATTACCATCTCCATTGGTACCTTTTCCATTGCTGGAAGCGGTACAATTGGTAATTGTAACTGTATATGGTTGGCCATATAAGTCCCAACCATCATCGGAGTTACCAGTGGCAGTACAATGGTCAAATTTATTGTTCGGACCACCGGATAATTTGCATGAAAAACCGTCAGCGTTTTCACCACCGGTTGCAACGTCATAATTGTTGGTTGAAGTGCAATAACTTACAGTGTTATCGTGCGATGAATTGTAAATCTGAATTCCACCATCAGCACAACCAGTAGTAGTTACTTTGTAGATATAATTATAACCTCCGGTTTGAACACATATACCATTGTCACCAGCAGTTTTGATGACCATATTGGTAATGTTCCAATAGCTTCCCGAAAGGCTTATACCCCTGTTGCTGCTACTTACTGCCATTGATGAAAAATCAAGTGTTCCACCGGTAAAGTTAATCTTGGAACTTGATGTTCCACTGTTAGAACACTTCAGAGTAGCAGTCATTTTAATGGTGCCACTGACTGTGATAACGTCTCCTGCCTTTGCAGCAGCTATTGCACTCTTTAAAGCAGTTTCAGTAGTAACTGTAGTAGAAGATTTTAACAGATTGGGCTGATCTTGTACTTCTTTCATTTCTTGTTTACTGCAATTAACCAATGCAAATGTTAGTAATAAAACTCCAAAAAGTTTTTTCATAAAATTAATTTTTAAGTTAGTTATTAATATAGTTGTAAAATGTAAAGCAAAATAGTATTTAAACTTTAATATTTTAATCCTTTTTTTCCCAAAATAGTATGGTAATTTTCCCATCATAGTTGCTTTTTTTCCCAAACTAGTATGGTAATCTTCCCAAAATAATTACTCTTTTTCCTTAAAAGTTGAAATTTCCCCAGCTAGCCTAAATCTTGTCAACGAGGCCGCTCGGCGAATGTTTACTCCCTCCGGTC
>DATBXH010000914.1:0-6703 GCA_036514375.1 Bacteroidales bacterium
CCAAACTCGCGGAATAACCGCCCTGTGAAGCCCTGCAGGAAGATTACAGGAATAAAAACAACAGCTAATGTTAACGAGGTAGCAATAACAGCGAAAAAGATTTCGCGTGTACCTTCAAAAGCAGCGGTCCATTTGTCCTTCCCCTGTTCTATTTTCTTGAATATATTCTCGGTAACCACAATACCATCGTCCACCACCAATCCTGTGGCTAATACGATGGCAAGAAGTGTAAGCACATTCACCGAGAAGCCAAAAAGATACATAATAAAAAACGAACCGATTAGCGATACGGGAATATCTATCAGCGGCCGCAATGCAATAACCCAGTTTCTGAAAAACAAAAAAACGATAATGACCACCAGTACTAAAGCAATAGCTAACGTTTCCACCACATCGTGCACGGACTGCCTTACAAATAATGATTTATCGTATCCCACATACAGCCGTAATCCCTTGGGAAGATTTTTCTGAATGTCGTCAAAACGTTTATAAAACTCATTGGCAATATCAATATCATTTGCTCCGGGCAGCGGAATCAGTACCAGTGTAATTCCTTTGGCACCATTAATCTTAGCGCCGGTTTCCTCAATCTCCGGGCCAAGTACCGCTTCTCCTACATCGCTAAACCTGACGATCTGTTCGTTATTCTGCTTGATGATCATATTGTTAAAATCATCCTCCGTTACCAGTCGTCCGTATGTTTTCACAATTAGTTCGGTAACCTTGCCGATGATCTTCCCACCGGGTAAATCCACGTTTTCCTTTTGCAGTGCGTTATTTATATCCTGGGCTGTAATCCCGTAGGCAGCCATCTTTTCGGGATTCAGCCAAAGCCTCATGGAAGGCCGTTTCTGTCCGTAAAGAACAACACTACTTACTCCGGAAATAGTCTGAAGTTTTTCCTGGAGAACATTTTCAGCGTAATCACTCAGGTCAAGCTCATTCATGGATGTACTCTGGATCGTCAGCGTAATAATCGGATCGTTATTGGCATCCGACTTGGAAACGACAGGAGGAGCATCGATATCCTGCGGAAGATTCCGTATAGCCTGAGAGGCTTTGTCACGAACATCATTGGCAGCTTTCTCCAGATCGGCGCCAAGATTGAATTCTACGTTAATGGAGCTGCTTCCAACCGTAGACGATGAAGAGATAGAACGTACACCTTCAATACCATTTACCGCTTTTTCCAATGGTTCTGTAATCTGCGATTCGATGATATCGGCGTTTGCTCCAGTGTATGTTGTTGTGATATTGATATTAGGCGGGTCGATGGCAGGATATAGGCGAACGCCCAGAAAGGTATAGCCAACCACGCCAAACAATACAATTACCAGGCTCATTACGATGGAAGCCACCGGCCGTTTTAAAGCAAGATCCGATAAAGTCATAAGGAATTCTTTTAATCGCTCAATAGTTTCTGTTCACCTTTGCAAACTTTATGGTTTCTCCCGGGCGAATAAAAAGGATGCCTGTGGTAACCACTGTGTCACCGGCTTCAACACCTTCCAATATTTCAACATTGGAAGCCTGACGCACACCCGTTTTCACGGAAACAAAATCAGCCTTGCGATTTTTAACAACAATCAATTGTTTGTATCGCTCCATGGGAATAATAGCCTGCGTTGGAACTGTGAGAGATTCTTTGTTTTTATTGAGGGCAATTTCTACATTGGCAAACGCTCCCGGCTTTAGAGAAGTTTTATTATTATCAACCACAGCTCTGGTCTTCAGATTACGGGTAGCAGGATCAATCCCCTCTTCGGTAGCCATTACAACGGCATCGTACTTATGATCATCTCCCTGAATGGTAAATGTAACATGAAGGCCGGGGTTAATCTCCTGACTGTATTTTTCGGGGACACTGAAATCCAGTTTCAACTGGTTCACCTTGCGTATAGTGACCAGTGGGGTTGAATTGCTGACCTCAGCACCCACACTTACATTCCTTAATCCGATAACACCATCGAATGGTGCCAGTATCTCTGTTTTTCGTATCTGTGTTTTAAGTACATCGATATCTGCCTGATAGGACGTTACCTGCAAGGCAACCTGGTCATAATCCGACTGGCTGATCCCGTTCACTTTAAGCAACTCGGCCTGCCTTTTCTCCTGTTGCTTTTCTATATTCAGCTGTGCCTCCGATTTACGAAGCTGTGCCTGCAAATCTTCGTCGTATAGTTTTACCAGTAACGTACCTTTTTTAACGAACTTTCCTTCCTCCATATGAATAGCTACCACACGCCCTGTAACTTCAGGAGTCAAGACAGTTTCCTCAAAAGGCATTAACGTACCGGATACATAAATGGTATGGTCCACCACAGAAGGTTTTACCACTACACCTTCTATAAATGCGATAGAACTCGCTTTATTACCTGCCGGCTTTTTATCTGATTTGGGAGGATCGCACTTACACAACAAAATCGCCAATACAGACAAGAAAAATAACACTACAGAATGCTTGTTCATTTTACAACTCATTAACTAACCCAAACCACGAAGGGCTTATCAGATCGATCACTCCAAACTAGAAACACGCAACTTTTAAATTTGTTTGGCAAAAAGGATAGCCCACCGATTGATATGGATAAGAAACATTCCTTTAAACATGGTGTATACCATATTATATTATTAAAGTCCGAGATAAAATTATGCTTCAGGGATAAAGCCTAAGTAAATCACAACTTTGAATAACCCCAGCCCTAAGGCGGGTTACAAGATGTAACACACTGAAGAACTCTAGTCCAGATACTTTTATCGAACACTAGTGATAATATATAGGCGATTCATGATTAGTGATATCAGTTGGTTGTTATAAATTTTTATAAGAATTTAAACTTTTTTAACAATAAACTATACAATTCTCCGTTTCCAAACATGTATTTTTGTTAAACCCTATATATGAATAGCTAGTTAAAGACAGATAAAAAATAACCCAGACGATGTGATTACTTAAACTGAATGTATTTCCCTGTCAATATTGCATTGATGAGAATTACTTCCAACTTAATAAACTATCTATGAACAAAACATGCTTTTCCAAAAACACGGGATTGTTTCATCCCGGCCACCCGGCAAAATTCATCCAACGAGTAAAAATCAATTTAGACCGGATGAAAACAAGATTTCTATTGTTGCTATGCATTCTTGCAGTTTCCAGTTCCCTAATGGCTCAAAGTAAAGTTCCTCCTTACCAGGTTAGCGGCCAGGTTGTCGAGAAAAGTTCAGGCAAAGGCGTTCCTTATGTCACTGTGATCCTGAAAAACGATAGTACCAAGGAAAAGAAATATCAGGCCTGCGATGGTTCCGGTCATTTCTCGATGAATGTACGTTCGGCCTCGAAGTATAACCTTACACTATCGGCAGTTGGGTATAAGGAATTACGTATGTCGGTAGATATTACCGGACTTAAAACCGATCTAGGACAACTTCAGATGGAGGAAGGTGCGGAATTGAAAGAAGTTAACATAACCGCGCAAAAACCACTGGTAAGGACAGAGGTTGATAAAATCGTATATAGCATGGAGTCCGATCCTGAAGCGCAGACCAACAATACCCTGGAGATGTTCCGTAAAGTGCCGCTCATCACCGTTGATGCAGAAGAGAATATTACCCTCAACGGACAATCGAATTTTAAAGTGCTGGTAAATGGGAAAAGCTCCTCCATGATGGCCAAAAACCTGAAGGACGTTCTCAAGAGTCTTCCGGCAAACACCATCAAAGATATTGAGGTGATTACCAATCCATCGTCAAAATATGATGCTGAAGGTGTGGGAGGGATTATCAATATTATCACCCTCAAAAAGAATATCAACGGATTCAACGGCAGTGTAAGTTCCGGTATAGATTCGCGGGGAAGCTTTAACGGTAGTACTTATTTAGCCACAAAGATTAATAAGTTTAGTTTTTCTACCCGGATCTACGGTGGTCAGTATAAACAACCCGATGCTCAAAACTTAAGTACAGGCGACTATTATAACAATGATACCTACCACCATTCGGAGGGTATTGGTAGTGGCACATATAGAGGAGAATCCTTTAGCTTCTCCGGAGAAGCGAGTTACGACATCGACTCCCTTGATCTCATCAGCCTCTCCTTTTGGGGATACAGTGGATCGAGTAAAAATAACAGCTTTAACGAAACCACCTATGAGAACATAGGAAAGGAAGTAACCCGTCAATATCAGAATCAGAACAACGGAAAAAACTCCTATGGCTCGCTTTCAGGTAATATCGATTATCAAAAAACGTATAAAAAGCCGGACAAATCACTCACTTTCTCTTATAAACTGGATAATAATCCAAATACAACCAAAAATTATACGGAAGTTACAGGATTCAACAATACCTACCCTTCCTATAAACAACAGTCAAACAACGATGCGGTGGGCCGTGAACAGACATTCCAGGCCGATTATTACGATCCGCTTACAAAAGTGCATCAAATGGAATGCGGCGTAAAATTTATATTACGGCAAAATACCAGCAATTCGGAAATTTACCGTAACGATACATTGCAACCGAATAAAGCAAACGATCTGGATTACGATCAATATATTCTGGGTGCTTATGCAGGTTATGTTTTTAAATTAAAGAAGTTCAGTACCAAAGCAGGCCTGCGCCTCGAGCGAACATGGAACGACGGGGTTTCGAAATCGGATTCAAACACCTATTTCACCAACCGTCTTTTTAATATGGTACCTTATATTACTGTTTCGTACATGCCAAAAGCCGGACAGACTATAAGATTATCATACACACAGCGGCTTTCGAGGCCAAGTATATGGTACCTGAATCCCTACATCAATGATGTCGATTCCATGAACATATCGTACGGAAACCCTTCGTTGAAATCGGAAATATCGCATTCCTTCCAACTGGGATATAATTTCTTTACAACCAAGTTTAATTTCTCCGTTACATCCTCTGCTTCCTTTGTAAATAATTCGATCGAAAGAATTTCCTGGGTAAAAGAGAATGGAGCAACAGTCTCAACATACAGGAACATTGGCAAGGATCAGCGTTATGGATTAAGTGCCTATACCTCTTATCGCCCGATGGATAAATTCAACCTGTATTTTAACGGTGGAGTAAATTACAGTAAACTGGAGGCAAACAACGGCTATTCTATTATTAACGAAGGATTCAGTTACAGGGGAACGCTGGGAATACGCTGGACACTCTGGAAGGATGGTTCCGTGAACCTCAACGGAGGAGTATATTCACCAAACATCATGCTCCAAGGGAAATCATCCACATATTATTATACCAGCATGGGTATTTCGCAATACTACTTAAAGCGTAAGTTAATGCTCAGCCTTTCTGTAACCGATCCGTTCTGGAACAGAAAGTCATACTCATACGAAAGAAGTGACCAAACATTTTACACATATTACAAAACCAGTCGCTTGGCCCGCACCTTCCGTTTTGGTGTAACCTATAATTTCGGAAAAATGGACACAAAGGTAAAGAAAGCCAAACGGGGAATTCAGAACGACGATGTAAAAAGTGGTGGCGACAGTAGCAGCGGAAGCAGTAGCAGCCAGAGCAGCGGACAATAAATTTGGAGAATAGCTAAAAATAAAGCGCCTGCAAATCTCATGAGATTTACAGGCGCTTATTTCAATTTAACTATAAAATGTGGAGCTGCAGGGAGTCGAACCCTGGTCCAAACAAGAAACGAATACGCTTTCTACATGCTTAGCTGGTTATTGGTTTTCGAATTAAGGCTGGAAATCAACATCCGACCTTAACCTTAGTCCCTTAAGTTTCGCCAGGGAATCAGGACTCTTCCCCAACTAGTCCGAACTCACGAGTACCACTGAACCGGAAAGCGCCAGACAGGCTCGCCGAGTGATATCTTGTCCCAAGCACCTTGGCAAGGGATTAAGCTTTCTTCACTTAGTGAATTAAGCAGCAAGAGCGTAATTAGATTCGCCTTTTATTGTTTGTACCCCCAGATTAACGAGCGGTTGATACGTGGCTCGGCATGCTTACATACCCATTTGCCTTGCTGTCAAAACCGGCCAGCCCCAAATGGAGCACAAAGTTACGAAACTTCATCAATATTATGTGGTCAGATCCTATATAATTTATTGACAGAGTTTGATGAAACTGTCAAAACCTTTGACCAATTTAAAAACATACCTGAATTATTTACGTAACACCGTGTAAATAAATAAAATCCTTACTACTATGGAATGTCAGTATCTTTTAAACTGTGGCTTTTTTAAGAAGTATAGTGACTCTAAGAACCTTGCTTGTCAAGGTTTTATAAATCGCTACTGCAAAGGCACCGAAAGAGATGTCTGTAAAAGACTAGAATTCCGGATGGCACACGGTACGCCTCCACCTGAAGACATGATGCCAAACGGGTTAATTATGAAAGCCTGATTCTTCAGGCTTTTTTTAGTTTTGTTACGATGTCGAGCGGATTGTCAGACCGGAAGATAAAACTTCCTACTACCAGCACATTTACTCCTGTATCCACAAGCTTACGGGTGTTCAACAAATCGACACCGCCATCTACCTGGATGAGCGTTGAAGCTCCTTTCTCTTTGATCATTTTGGTTAGCCGCGTTATCTTTTGATATGAGTTTTCGATAAATTTTTGTCCGCCGTAACCAGGGTTAACAGTCATAATTAGTACCATATCCACGTCCTGAATGATGTCTTCGAGAACACTCACAGGAGTATGAGGGTT
>DATBXH010000915.1:0-2976 GCA_036514375.1 Bacteroidales bacterium
TTTGGTTAGAGGACGAATAGTCATCCTCATCAAACGTAAGGATAAAGAGGCTGTTGTTTGCTTTTGCCCATTGAATGTACCTGCTGGATATTCCGGCAATATTGACCCCCTAATTCCGGGCATGTTGACCCCCTAACAGGATCTTGATTTAAAGAACGTAGATGACTGACAATTTTACCTTTTTTTTCTTAAACTTTCACCTTTTAATTCAATTCTGTAAGAAACATGCACCAGTCTGTCCAAAATAGCGTCAGCAATGGTTTCTTCAGGGATTACATCGTACCAGTTAGCCACTGGTAGTTGACTGGCAATAATAGTGGATACTCTTCCATGCCTATCTTCAACTATTTCCATCAGGTCTAACTGTTGTTGCTGTTCCAGATGGGTCAGCCCAAAGTCATCAATGATGAGTAAATCGGATTTGGCCATATTTTCAAAGAGCTTCAAAATAGTACCTTCAACACGTGACATTTTAGCTTTGAGCAACATTTTCTGAAGATTGTAATAGCTTACTTTGTAACCTTGGGCACAAGCTTGATGTCCCAGTGCTGAAGCAAGAAAGCTTTTACCACAACCGGTAGCACCGGTGATCAGGACAGACTCTCCTTTTGCAAGATAATCGCCCGTTGCCAGGGCAGAGATCAAGGTTTTGTCCAATCCACGGGAAGCGTCAAATTGGATTTCTTCAATCGATGCCTGATAGCGAAAGTGGGCATTCTTTTGAAGCCTTTCAAAACGTTTGTTTCCTCGTTCCTGCTCTTCGGCTTGCAAGAGTAGTTCCATCCCTTCACTGAAAGAGAGTTCATGGTGCCGGCGTGTTTCAACTAACGACTGCCAGGTGCGGCTCATACCATGTAAGCGTAAATGATTTAACTGTGATTCGATTTGCATCATACGTGTTAAAATTTAATTGTAGTTTGTGCATAATAATCTCTACCTCTTATGTTTTGATGGTTGGGAAGAGGCTGTTCCTGTTTTGGTTCTTGCTCTCCTGTCATTTTATTTTTTAATACATTGAGAAGGAACCTGTAAGAGTAATTCTGGTTTTCAATGGCGATCAGACAAGCCTTTTTGAAGATTTCGGGATCGGTTTTACGTTGCAAAGAGAGCAATCCGTCGCAGGTACGATAAAGCTGCTCGGGATGGCGTTTCTGCTGAAAGAGCAATTGAACCAATTGATAAAGCTCTTGTGATTTCTCGTTAGCTTTAAGGATATAATACTCGGGGCTACGATCCAGGTAATGTTTGTGATGGGAACACAAATGTTCCTTATCGGTGGTGTAGCCCCCCATTTTATAATCCCTGATGTGTACGGCTATTTGCTCTCCTTTGGCAAAAATATATACCATGGAACGTGTGTAGACCAGTTTGATCTTTGATCCGGTAAAACGATAAGGAACGCTATAATAGTGTTTATCCTGGGTCAGATAGATATGATTATTCTTAGCCACTTTCAGCTCCCGGTAATATTTCATTTCAAAAGATTGCTCAGGCAATGGTCCCAGTAAATGTCTTTCATCGGCCAAAAACCGCTCTTCTCTGCAATAGGGCTTTTGTTGCATACGGGTTTGGTTGTGGTCCCTGATCTTCTCACGGATAGCTTTGTTTAGAGAGGCCAGGTCAAAAAACTGCTGGTTGCGCAATTTGGCATATACACGGGTGTAAATCAGCTTTACCTGATTTTCTACCAATGCCTTATCTTTGGGTTTACGTGCTCGTGCCGGAACTACTGTCGTTTTATAATGATTGGCAAAATCCTCCAAAGCATGATTAACATCGGGCTCATAGATATTCGCCTTTACAATGGCCGATTTTAAGTTATCCGGAACCAATGCCCCAGGTACTCCTCCAAGTTCGCGAAGACAGCAGCCAAGAGCATAAATAAACTCTTCCACACTCTGGCTTTTTACGGCCATGGCAAAGCTGTAATCCGAATAAGGCAAACATGCAACAAATACCTGGCAATTGATTACCTCGCCCGTTTGTGGGTCAATATAGGATAGCTTGTCCCCGGCAAAATCAATAAAGAGTTTCTCTCCTGCATAATGCTTAAGAACCATCGAAGGTTGACGGGCTATCAGTTGTTGATTCAAGTGATACGAGAACTGGGAATGGCCATATCCCCCAGGATAACTTTGCCGATACTCTTCCCAAAGCAATGTTTTGGTGACACCCCGCCGTTGAAGCTCTTTTGCAAAATAGTCGAGTTTGCTAATAAAATGTTCGTAACGATCATCTTTATAGGCTGGATTCCCGGCATGAAACTCTCCATCGAGAATAGGGTCTTCAAGTTCCAGTAAGGCCTGGGCATCTAACTTAGAGGATGACACTTTTCCAAGGTAAACCTTTACTGTATTCTTACTGATGCCAAGGCTTCGGGCAATGAATTTAATACCCTTACCTTGCTGGTGTAATTGAATTAATTGTTTTATCTGACTCATACGTTTTGGTTTTCCGGCCATCCTCATTCTTTTTAGCGATCATTTTAAGATCACTAAAGAACCAAAACCTGTTGTCAATAATATCGAAAAGGGGTCAACTTGCTCCGGAAAAAACCTTGCCTTATTTTAGGGGGTCAATTTGCTCCGGAAAAATTCATCTCTTTTCACATAAAAGAGGGGTCAATATCCGCCGGATTGTCATGAGTTTTTCTTTTATCATCAAGAAAAACTAAACCAAAAGTAATTTCGGTAATGGGGGGTCAGCTTATTCCGGATTATCCAGTTGACCCAAGCACTCCCAATGTGCTCACAATTAGTGACACAACGAATAGTGAAATAAGTTTTATTGAAAAAATGGATTTTATCAAATTTTGCGATTTTTTTTTGCAAAATTCATCCATGTACGAGATTTTTCTCATATTATAAATTTTAGGTTGTTAATGAATTAAATTGAAAAAGTAAATAGTAGATTTTTAATAGTAGCTAGCTGTTTTTTCTCATAGGCATCTAATTTTTTAGTTAGTTAATAATTTAG
>DATBXH010000916.1:0-2079 GCA_036514375.1 Bacteroidales bacterium
CTTATTGAAGAAAGGCGAATGCAACCATCCGGACTCAAAGAAATAGAGGCCGCGAAAAAAGACGGCAGGTGGGACAAGGCCTATGATTCTCCCAGCCAAATGGAAATTCCCGCTGATTTTCTAGCTTTACTTAGAAAAGACCAACAGGCCTACGAATTTTTTAAAACACTGAATAAGGCAAATACTTATGCAGTTGCCTGGCGATTAGAAACAGCAAAGAAGCCAGAGACCAGAGAAAAACGGATGCAAATTCTTCTGGAAATGATGAAGAAACGGCAAAAATTACACTAATTTTCTTGCATTTCTGGTGGAATTAAATATTGTTTGCCTAATGATATGGTGGATTAGACACTTTGCCTGAGCTGTAGTTATCTAATCTCTCTGCGTTAAACCGAATTGGAATTTTAAACAGGCTCTTAATTTTGACTAATTGAGCGAGCTGGTTGAAAATAAAAGCTAATAAAATCATTACTTTCAAAAGAGGTTTTTGGGTAAAAACGAATTAAAAGATGAAAAGAATAATTTTAATTACTTGTTTCTTGATATTATTAAATGGAATAGAGACTTGTTTATTCTCTCAAAACAGCTCCTCTATTAAGAATTGTTTGACTAAATCACAAACAGATTTAATTATACGGTTTGTTTATGATTTTCCTGTCAATACTGAGTTATCAATGGCATTTATACATGATAATCAGGTTTCTTATACTGGGCTTATAAAGCAAGATTCATTGATATACATAAATAATAAAGACTCTGTTTTTGAGATAGGTTCTATTACAAAATTGTTTACATCAACAATACTTTCCGATTTAGCCTATAATCGTAAGATAAAATTAGACGAAGCAATCGTCAATGTATTACCTTATCAATTAAATCCATCTGAGAAGAATTGTAATCAGATTACATTCAAAACATTGTCAAATCATACATCAGGATTACCAAGAATGCCGGATAATTACATTGCATTGTATGATTCTGCTTTACTCAGGGATTTTTTACAACGTCAGCTAAAATTAAATTCCGTTCCTGGCGAAAAATATTTTTATTCAAATCTCGGAGCGGGATTGCTTGGATATTTATTGGAATTAAAATCAGGAAAAACATATGAAGAATTGTTGCAGGAAAAGATTTTTACAAAATACAACTTGAATTCAACATCTTCTGATATTAAAAAAGTTCAAAAAATGGTTGTAGCTGGTCGTGACTCTTTAGGACATATTATTCCAAACTATCAAACGAATATTCTGAAAGCATCAGGAGCCATTTTGTCAAATGTGGTTGATTTATCGAAATATGTATTTGCTAACTTCTCGAATGATACAATATTATCTTATCAAAGACAATCAACCTATACAAGCGACAATTTAGATATTGCTTTAGGATGGCACATAATTAAATACGGCGGTAATACTTGCAACTGGTATAATCACAATGGAGGAATGGATGGATACAGTTCTTCAATTTTTATGGATATGAATACAAAATGTGCCGTTATAATATTGTCAAATGTATCTTGTTATCATCCAAAAGCAGGAAATATTTCTAAAATGTGTCACGATTTATTAAAACAACTATATATATCGAAAATTAGAAGTACAGCATCCTTTACTGAGGCCCCATTTATTGAATTAGCCTTAATAAAGGGTTGGGGAACCTTTAAAAATGATAGTATCAAACTTCTAGCTAAATCCAAAACCAGTATTATAGGTGTTTGGCAGAAACAAGTTTCGGGACGTACTGTAACGAGAACATTTATGCCTGATAATAAAGTACAAACAGATATTTTTGGAGATTCAGAGATTGATGTTTGGGGTTATTATCAACTAAATAATAATCAAATCACATTTAGAGATATGGGAGGCGCTGCATGCAATTCAATCGGCGTTTATGATTTTAGTATTATTAATGATGATCTAAGTTTTAAACCAATAAATGATGATTGCGATGGTAGAAAAAATGGTTTATCAGGTATCTGGACAAGAAAAAATAAATAATTTATGTCAATAACAAAAGAATCAGAACTAATCGGAATGAAAGAAATAAGTGACGTTGTTGCTTATACACTGAAAGAGATGA
>DATBXH010000917.1:0-3630 GCA_036514375.1 Bacteroidales bacterium
TTTACCTCGACACCCTCGAAACAGCTGATTATTTTAAGAAAACAGCTGAAGAGAAAAACCCCTTGCTCATGCAGGTTGAAAGCAAAAAACTTTTGGTAAAACAAAATTATAATGCCGAAAAGGCAGATTATTTTCCATCTGTTGCTTTGCAGGGAATGTACGATATTGTGAATAAAGATCTTTCGCCATATACCCCGGATTGGACAGTGGGAATCGGCCTTAAATGGACATTATTTGACGGCGCTGCCCGTTATCGTAAAGTAAAGGCTGCCCGCTTTAAATCCGACCAGGTAGAAGAAGTTAAAGTGAAAGCCGAAGCTGATGTCACAACAATGATCGATAAGTTATACAATGAACTAACGATGTATCACGAACAGTTAACAGAACTGCAAACCGCCCAGACTTTTGCCGAAGAATACCTTCGGGTACGCGAAAAAGCTTTTCATGAAGAAATGTCGAACGCCACTGAAGTAGTCGATGCCAACCTGGCGCTGGCATCAGTACGTATTGAGCGTCTGCAGGCTATGTACAGCTATGATGTAACACTGGCTAAATTGCTTCAATATGCCGGCATACACGACGAATTTAACGCATACCGCAATCGTAGCGGAGTAAAAACTGAAAACTATAAATCAGACAAATAATATAATCATCTTTTGAAACATATATAGTCATGAAAAGAAAAGGATATTTGCTAGCAATCATCGGGATTTCAGTCATTGTAATTTTCCTCATTTATTCTACATGGATGATTTGCCGGCCTCATTCTCTCGAGGTACAGGGCGAAGTAGATGCTACCCAGGTAAAAGTCGCCTCCAAATTGGTTGGACGTATCGATAGTTTAGCTGTTCATAAAGGCGATGTGGTGAAAAAGGGACAACTTCTTTTTACTTTAAAGAGTCCAGAAATTGAAGCAAAACTGGAACAAGCCAATGCAGCCCTGAAAGGTGCGAAAGCTCAAAATTCCAAGGCCGCAGCCGGTGCTCAGACCGAGGATATAGAAGCTGCTTACAATACTTATTTAAAAGCTCAGGCTGCATATGAACTGGCTGAAAAAACGTTCGAAAGGGTCAATAATCTGTATAAAGATGGTGTAATGCCTGCTCAAAAGAGAGACGAAGCAGAAACCCAGATGAAAGCTGCACTTGAGACAGCTAACGCTGCCAAAGCAATATGGACAAAAGCTAAAAACGGAACCCGAATCGAGGATAAGGAAGCTGCCAGTGCAATGGTTGACAGGGCGGAAGGTGCTATCGAAGAAGTAGTATCATACTTAAACGAAACAAACATTTATGCTCCGATTGATGGGGAGGTTTCCAATATTGTGGCTGAATCAGGAGAACTCGTATCTGCAGGCTATCCTGTAGTTACTCTGGTTAAACTCAACGACAACTGGGTTACATTCAATCTTCGGGAAGATCTGATGGCATCTATCCGGAAAGGAAGTACATTAAATGCGAAATTTCCCGCGCTTGGAAATAAAGAAATAAAACTCAAAGTATCTTATATCAACGTTTTGGGGAGTTATGCGACATGGAATGCTACCAAAACAAGTGGTGATTTTGATATGAAAACTTTTGAAGTACGCGCTGTTCCAACTGAAAAGGCCGACGGATTACGCCCGGGAATGAGTGCTTTGGTCGATTGGAAAAAGGTTAAAAGTGAAAATCAGTAGTATTCTTTTGCTTTTTTATAAGATACAAAGGGTTCAATGAAAACAAAAAAAATACATCCTTTTGTACGTGTGTTGCAACGGGAACTGGACAGGATAAGGCAAAGGAAGACCCTATGGTTTACAACGTTCTTAGGACCCTTGTTTGGGTTTTTCCTTGTAGCTTACATTTTCTCAGGAAGTGTACCACGAAAATTTCCGGTAGCTGTTGTAGACCTCGACCATACCAACCTTTCGAGACAGATGACACGCATGGTTAATTCCACGCCAATTGCATCAGTCTCCAGTAATTATACAGATCTGGCTCTGGCTCGTAAAGCCATTGAAGATGGAAAGATCGATGCGGTTGTATTTATTCCGGATGGCACTGAAAAGGAAATCCTGAGAGGAAAAAGCGGGAGTGTAGCACTTTATCTGAATAATGCTAATGTGCTGAAAGGCGGTTTACTTAACAGTGGTATTCGCAAAGCGCTGAGTACATTATCTGCCGGCATTAAGCTTCAGGTACAAATGAAAAACGGACTTACACAGGATCAGGCTATGTCACAGATCATGCCTGTTCAACTGAGACAGGTGCTGCTTTTTAATCCTTATACAAGTTATTCATATTATTTAACAGCCGGCCTTTTACCAGTCATTCTTGTTGTCTTTACCCTTCTTGGCACTCTTTATGCAATGGGCGACGAACTGTACCGCGGAACCGGTAAATCATGGATCAAAACAGCAGATGGCAACTTTGCCTGGGCTTTAACAGGTAAGTTGCTTCCTTATACCATCATTTACTTTTTTCAGGCCATGGTACTGAATCTGATTCTGTTTTGTTTCCTGGGTATGCCATTGCGGGGAAACTATCACATCATACTGGTAAGTGAATTGCTGTTAATTTTAAGTTATCAGTCATTTGCGATCATGCTATTAGCACTGACATCAAACATGAGATTAAGTTTATCGCTCGGCAGCGCTTACAGTATGCTGGCACTTACTTATTCCGGTCTCACCTTCCCCATTATAGGTATGTCACACCTTGGGCAGATAATTGCCGGGGCTTTTCCATTCACTTACTGGTTAAAAATACTGGTAAGCCAATCGCTGAGAGGCGAACCCGCAGCTAATGGTATTTGGCCGATGTTCTCACTTTGGATATTTATTTTATTAGGTTTCTTATTTATCCCGTTACTCAAGTACATGTTGCTGAACAAAAAACGTTGGGGTAAAATCTAATTTGACAATTTATGTGGAAAAAATTCAAGAAAACAGTTGTTGAAATTTCCGGCTTCTTTACCGAAGAGATTAAGCTTATCATGAGTGATTCCGGTGCAGTACTGTTTTTCATTGCTGCAATGTTCATATATTCGTTGCTTTATACTATAGGGTATGAGAAAGAAACTGTGCGCGATTTGCCTGTAGCCATTGTCGATCTGGACCATAGTTCGCTTAGTCGCCAGTTCAGCAGGATGGCTGATGTCACTGAACAACTAAAGGTAACCTGCAAGCCAGGCAGTTTAAAAGAAGCAGAGCATCTTTTCTATGATGGTACTATCAAAGGAGTATTATTAATTCCGGAAAATTTTGAAAAAGATATTCTCAGCGGCAGAAGAACCAATGTGACAGCTTATTGTGATGCCGGCTATTTTATGCTTTATAAACAGGTATATGGCGGAGCCGTATATTCCAGCGGAACTTTTGGCGCTGCCGTGGAGATTAAAAAACTCATGGCACAGGGAAAAATCATGAGTCAGGCGATTGACATGCAGGATCCTTTAAAAGTTGATGTATACAATCTATATAACCCATCCAGTGGTTATGGAAGTTTCGTTATGCCGGGAATGATTATCATCATTATGCAGCAGACCTTACTTATTGGCATCGGCATGTTGGGAGGCACTATCCGTGAAAAAAAAATATTTCTTAAAAAATATGGAACTGTAAGACACAAATGGGGAAATGTAAAGCTGGTT
>DATBXH010000918.1:0-4512 GCA_036514375.1 Bacteroidales bacterium
CGTCAGTTGGTAGCTGGTGCGGTTGCGATGGAAAAAGCCACAGCCAAAGGAGTATCTTTTGAGAATAATCCATCAGCCATTTATGCTGCTGCCCGTAACGCGCTTTACAAGAAAGGAAAAACTGCAGAAATACTTGCAAGCTATACTCCAAAGCTGGTTTATCTTTCCGAATGGTGGAAACAGCTCTATGGAGAAAGCGAAGGCAAAGAAAGCAAAGGAATATTCCCGGCCAGTGTTACATTTACGGCTGACCTGCATTCTATGGGGCAATATATCCAGGAAGGATTACGGAATATTTTCGAAACTGTTGTTTCCGTGAAAACTGTGGATTACAAGGTTACTATTCCAAACGATCCGGATAACCTCGATACACTTAACTTCCTTACCGGAAAACGTATCGATGAGGTAAACAAGATGGCCGAGCTGGGCACCATGTTAGCTCATGTGGATGGGGGTGTTCCCAATATTCGGATTGAAATTCCCAAGATCAATGAATATCATTTGGGAGAATTGCTTTATTTCTTCGAAAAGGCATGCGGCATAAGCGGTTATACGCTCGGTGTAAATCCTTTCGATCAGCCCGGTGTAGAAGCTTACAAAAAGAATATGTTTGCATTACTTGACAAACCTGGTTACGAAGAAGAAACAAAGAAAATAAAGGCCAGATTATAATCAATATAGTAAAGAAAAAGCCTTGAAATATTTATATATTTCAAGGCTTTTTCTTTTATGTTGTTTCCGGCTTTATTTTATTCCTTTACTTCTTCCGTCAGATCATCCTTATTTTCGGCCAGGATAGCCTCGGAATAATTCATTACCGTGAGTTCATCGTGGGTAAAGACCATATCCATGTTGAGAATCATGATGAATGAATTTTCTGTCTTGAACATCCCTTCGATAAAGTCTGAGCGGAATTTGCTTCCGATGTTAGGCGGAGGTAAAATATCGTTATCTTCAATCTCAAGTACTTCCTGAACAGAATCGACCAAAGCTCCGATCTTTACCGATGTGTTTTCAATGGTGATTTCCAACACAAGGATACAAGTGTTTGTGGTAAATTCCGTGGGGGTCAGCCCAAATTTAATACGAAGATCGACGATAGGCAATACAATACCACGCAGGTTTATAACTCCTCTTATATAATCAGGAGTTCTGGGGATTTTAGTTATTTTGGATAATTCCAGAATGCTGAGCACCTTACTAACATTAGCGGCGTATATTTCCTCTTCTATTTTGAATGTCAGATAAGAATTAGTCCTTACATTTTGATTATTTTCCATTTTATGGATAATGAAATTACGGTTTTTTGTTACTGTTCTGATGCATTTAAAGATAGATATATCACAAGGGTAATGCTAGTCAGGTAGATTGATTTTGGACATCTAAGATAGGTGATTTAAATTACTATATCAAATAAAAAAAACGCGATATGTTACTATCGCGTTTTTTGGGTGGAAGATGGGGTTCGAACCCACGACCAACGGAACCACAATCCGCTACTCTAACCAGCTGAGCTACATCCACCATTTTTCGGTGCGCAAAGATAAATATTTATTTATATTCAGACAAAGCCACGCCGAAATATTTGTGTAAATTTAATCAGAAAAATTTTTATCTTTTTTCCTTCAGGAATGATTTTTTAAGCAACCCTTTGACATATTCGAAAAAACAAGTAGGTTTGTTGGTTGTTAAACAGGACTTTTTAAATTAATACAATTTTATCGTATACCTTGAATTTAAAAAATAAGGTTACCATTATTTTTGGGCTTCAGTTTTCCCAAATTCTCCGGTTTATAAGTTTTCTTATAATCAGTGCTGTCTTTACCAAACAAAATTTAACGCATCTGACCAAAGCGGAAATTGGTGATTTCGAATTGATGATGCTTTTAGCCAGTGCTCTGAGCTATTTTTGGGTTACAGGAATTATCCAGTCATTTCTTCCGCTTTACAATAATAATCACATTTTTGCGAAACGCAGCGATTTTCGGGAGAAGTCTCCGGAAATTTTTAATACGTTTCTTCTGCTGGCTTTTTTTAGTGTAGGCTTTGCTTTACTTATATATCTTTTACGAAACAATATATATGTTTATAAGGACCTGAGAACAGTTCCTCATGTTGTACCTTTAGTCATTTATTTTATTCTCAGCAATGTATCGCCTCTTGTCGAATACATTTACTATGTCCGAAACAGGCCATATCAAATTGTAAATTATGTGATCTGGACTTCGGCAGCTCAGGTTTTCCTGGTATGCGGGGCGGTAGTATTAAAACTGGGGATCGATATGGCAATTTGGGCCTTGATAGCCATTACAGCTGTTAAATTTATCTGGTTGTTAGTTTTGCTGGAACGTTACGCCGAATTTAAGTTCTCGCTTGCATACATCAGGACGCATCTTCGACTTGGAATGCCCTTAGTGGCCAGTTGCTTATTGAGTGGTTCGTCTCAGTATATCGATGGATTTATCGCTTCCTGGACCAGCTTACCTGATAAATTTGCAGTATTCCGCTATGGTGCAAAAGAATTACCTTTTGCAAGCTCCATGGCAAATGGACTAGGGAATGGGCTGCTTACAGAGTTCTCAACTCCTGAAAAAATGCGCCGGGCTATGTATGAGCTGAAGAACAAATCACTAAAGATGATGCATTATCTTTTCCCGGTTTCATTGGTGATCATGTTTTTTAGTAAATGGATATTTGGTCATCTGTTTAATGAAAACTTTCTTCGTAGCGCAGACGTTTTCATGGTGTATTTGCTTATGATCACCAGCAGGTTATTGTTTCCCCAGACAATTCTGATCGGGTTAAAGAAGACACGCGTTGTTTTCTGGGCTTCAGTTATAGAAATTATTCTCAATGTTATTGCCAGCATATATTTTTCACAGAGCTACCTTGGAGGCAGGCTTGGTTTGGTAGGTATTGCACTGGGCACAGTTTTGGTTCATATCCTTGAGAAAATATTTCTCATTGTTTATAATTATTATGTTTTACATATTCCTCCTAAAGCCTACATACCCGTTCGGTGGTTTTTGTTTTATAGTATTCTTATAGGTGTGGTATTTGCACTGATTGACCACAGAATACTGGCTCTTTATTAGGCTTTTGATATTTTAAGTAAAAATCTTTGCAATTTTAAATTGAATATTTACCTTTGCAGCCCATTGATACGAAATAAAAGAGAGTCATGAAAAAGGACATACATCCAAAAACTTACAGGTTAGTAGCATTTAAAGACATGTCGAACGAGGTGACTTTTATTACAAAGTCAACTGCTTCCTCAAGGGAAACGATCAAGATCGACGGCGTAGAATATCCTTTGATTAAACTGGAAATTTCGAATGCTTCGCATCCTTTTTACACTGGTAAGATGAAGCTTGTTGATACTGCCGGACGTGTTGATAAATACATGAACAGGTATAAGGACCATCTTAATAAGAAAAAGTAAAGATATTTTACCATATTTAAAGCTCCGGACTCGATTTCATGAAAGTCCCGGAGCTTTTTTTATTTACATTTGGATGAACGTTTTATCATTCAGATTTAATTAATTTATTGGGGATGAACTATATTCTTTTCGATGACAGCAGTTGGGACAATCTCTTACCATTAACCTTTACCCGTCCTACTGGCGAAATAAGAATCGGAATTCTTAAAATATCAGAAAAATGGGAAAAGTTTGTCGGAAGTAAGATTTCCTTTCTTACAAAGGAGTATTTATCTTGCAAATATCCGGTTCAAATAGCATCCGATAATGTTCTGCTTAACGGTTCGGTGTTGCCCTCACTGGAGATGGTTCATTCAATAAGTTCCTTGCAACCTGGTCAACTCCTTAGAAGCGGAGAAGTGCTTCTTGCCGCAAGGTTGAATGCTGAGCAAGTTGAAGATTTTAAACATTCGAAGTTTGAAAAGTTTGAAACTAAAGCATTTGAAGCCGGAGTAACAAAAATTAATTATCCCTGGCAAATCTTTTCTTATAATGGGGAAGCCTTAGCAGACGATTTTAAACTTATAACTAAAGGCAGGGTGTCTGCACCAATTAGTGCCACGAACAGGGTACTTGGTGCTGATAATATTTTTCTTGAAGAAGGGGCTATTGTTGAGTTTGCTATTTTGAATGCCACAACGGGTCCCATTTACATTGGAAAAGATGCTGAAATTATGGAAGGATCAGTTGTTCGTGGTTCCCTGGCGATGTGTGAACATTCAGCGCTTAAGTTAGCAGCTAAAGTCTACGGACCAACAACCATAGGACCGCACTCCAAGATTGGAGGAGAAGTGAATAATGCTGTTATTTTTGGTTATTCGAGTAAAGCGCATGATGGATTTTTAGGTAATGCGGTACTTGGCGAATGGTGTAACCTTGGTGCTGATACTAACAATTCAAATCTTAAGAACAATTATGCCGAAGTGCGTATTTGGAATTATGTACAGGAACGGTTTATTGGTACCGGTTTGCAGTTTTGTGGGCTGATTATGGCTGATCATTCCAAGTCTGGTATTAATACAATGTTTAAT
>DATBXH010000919.1:0-4978 GCA_036514375.1 Bacteroidales bacterium
CCAACGGCAATGAAGAACAGCCAGACTTCCGGGCTTTAGCCCAAAAGGAAATTTTAAATGCGTTTGCCCTGTGTCAATGTTATCGTTAGTTGTAATTTGACATAAAACGTCATAAATTGGCAGGCAATAGTGCAATCGTATGTGGATATAAAACAGAAAAGCGGATTCTTATGAATGGGATCATGCCACTGTTTTATGCGGTAATGACAAAAGAATAGGAAAAAGAACATACAAAAAAGAACCACTATGAAACGACTTGTAATACTGGCCTTATTTATTCTTAACATAGAATTTATCCATGGACAACAAATTATTGATTATGGTAAATTTCTAAAGGATTCAGAGATCACTGATCTGACAAATCAAATGATTCGGATGAATAAAGCTACTACGGTTCAGATATTACTCTATACAATAATGGATCTGGGTGGTGTATCGCCTAAAGAATATACCCACAGCTTATGGGAAAAATATCATGTCGGACTCAAAGGGGTTAATAATGGCATCGTTATTCTATTGTCAAAGAATGACAGAAAAATGCAAGTGATAAATGGTTTTGGTCTGGAATGGATTCTTTCGGATTCGGAATCACAAAAAATAGTGAACGAAATGATTTCCTTCTTTAAAAAACAGGAATTCTATAACGGAATTAAAACAGCATTAACATTGATTGATACAAAGATCTCAAAATATAGCTGGATGGTAACTCCAGCTCAACCGGATAAAATGAGTTTAGCTGACACCGGGAGAATATTTAAGTTTCACTATTCGAATAAAACAGGGAACCGGAAATATAAATATGCAATTGATACGGATCCTCAGTTCTCGGATGATTTTAGAATTGATCTTGCCTTTACCAATAGCAATTTTTCGTTGTATTATACAAAATACATGAATGATATGATTAGCCAGATAGTAACCAAATCAGACATCACCATTTATGCACGATTGACTGATTATGGTGTTAAAAAAATGGAATTATTAGGGATAGAATAACTATGACACTCAATACCTAAGATAGAATGAAGCTAACATATTAATTTTGACGGCCTTGTTATTGAAGTTTAGTGTGTCATGATTGTCACTTTGAAAATCACCTATGAAATATACGCATAATCTGAGCAAAACAGTCAAAATACGCAACATGGCTGTTTTATCATGGCAGACCTTATGCATTGGAATAGTAAAGATTTTAAAGATACATAAAAGAGGTCTGCTGCGATTGAGGATAGCTTTTGTTATTTTATTATGCTGTAATTTATCATTTGCTCAGGATATAATCAGGAAAAAAACACTTTCAATCGTTGGCACTTCTGCAACTAAGATTAACCAGGCAAAAAAAATTTATTTCTGGATTGCATCAAATATTCATTATGATGTGAAAGCTTATTTAAATGGGAACTCAAGTAGCAATTCTTCCATCGAAACATTAAAAAGGAAGAAAGGAATTTGCTATGATTATTCCGTGCTATTTCGCGATATGTGCTCCAGTATAAATATAGAGTCCTACTTGGTTGACGGTTATAGTAAAGGTTTTGAATTGTTTAAGGGAGGAGGCTTTTATCGGGCAGACCATTGCTGGAATGCAATACATATTGATACGACATGGTTTTTAATTGATGCCACATGGGGAAGTGGATATCTCGTAAAAAAACCGGTTTTAATTGACAAACTAAAATTTTATTTCTTTGGTACTCCCTATGTAAACAAGAAAATTGAATTTCGTTCTGCCCCAACGGATAAATATTTTAATCCTACCTTGAGAGTTTTAGCGCAAACTCATTTGCCGCTTGATCCTAAATGGCAACTCACCGAAAATCCGTATTCAATCAAAAGCTTTGAGTCCGATTCGTTAAACGAAACTATTACACTTAGCGATTTTAGGAACAGACTGAGGGGTGCTCGAGATATGACCGAATCACAGCAAATGTATACGGAGGGTTTAAATGGCAAAGAATTTAATGCAAAAAATAATTTCGATATCGCAAACGGCTATTATTTACTTGCAAATGAATTCGATTATCATTCTACAATAATTGATAGCTCAAGAATACAAGAGTTTAGAGATTATCGGGAATATTACATTAAATCGAAGAAGTTCATAAGTCTGTATCAAATTACAATTGATTCGGTTTTTCCTACCCGCTTGGGTTCTTTAAAGAAAGATATTAAGAACGGAAAGGGTATGGCCAAAAACATAAGACAAAATTATATTCAGGAAAAGAAGAGGTATCCTGATAAACAACGCTCACTAGCAAAAAGATATTCTGCTTTGATTAAAAGAATAGATAGATATGAAAAGCAAATTTCATTATTAGATCATGCAACTACCATACAATTTAACAGAATTAGAACTCAGAAATTTGATACTATTCTTTTTGAGGCGAATTGCGAAACCCTGGAGAAATCTATAATAAAATGTGTGAATTACAAGCTGGATATTGATACATTATTTACTGGCAATTATTATAAAATAAGTATGGATAGTATGTTAGCTGTAAAATGCAAAGCAACAAAAGAGCATTTCAAAGGATTAATGACCGGCTTTATTAATCCGCTTTTGACTGAAGAAAATATACCCATTACTCGTTCCTGGAAAGATTTGTATAGCTCTTACCGGACATTTCAGAATGATTTTAGATTAAAGGCCCAAAATTTATCTGTAATTCAATTAAAGTATTCAAAAATAATTTCCGATTTAAATGCAATGTCATCCGAGTACAACAATCAAATGAAGATGCTTATTAAGTATTATCAATATACCAGGGATTCTGTCGAAGTTGTCAGCATGTATAATAAAATAAGTCGGTTTCTGCTTGAGACATTGGATAAAACAAAAGAACTGACAATAATGTATTCGGAATTAAATAAACAACTTAGTGAGTTTAATGATGTCAATATTGAATTAAATGAAAAATTAAAGATTCCCACGAAAAGGAATATGGATTTATTTGTAAAATACGAGACTCTGTTGCTTTCAGATCAAGAACATAAGTACAAAATTGAGAAGGAACTGGTAAAAAGTATTAGTATCCCATCAGCAAGAGCGATTCTGGCTATTAACAATAAAATTGATAATTTTTTAAAAGAGAATAATTGAACTGGTTTAAAATTTATCCCGATTCGTGCAATAGCATCTTAAATTAAAGCTAATTTTATTGCTAACCGGGATTACCCATTCTAGGCATGAGCATCCGTAAGGTGAAAGGGACCATTAATATTAAATATGCTTTATTATCGGGTTTTATCATTATTTTAACTTGCTAATGCAAGAATTGGGTTTATGTGACGATTCCGGAATTAAATGAGCGACAGTATGCCCATTGGGATTAATACATACAGTTTTTTACAGTCACAAATGCCGGATGTTTAACATCCGTGCATTCGTGACCCTTTCTCCTGATTTTCTAAAACTCATCATATGAAAACAGTAAAGAAAATTTTGAAGGTCCTTTTATTCATTGTTCTATTGTTGGTAGCCATCGTGGTTGTCTGGTGGTTCTTGCCGGCACGAACCCCGCACATTAAATCAAAAAGCCATCAAACTATTGCTTCACTGGAATACCTCAAAATCGGTGGTATTGAACAATGTGTTTTAATTCGTTCCGAAAATTCATCGAATCCTATCATTCTATTTTTGCATGGAGGCCCCGGGATGCCCATGATGTATTTAGCACATGAATTCCAAAAACCTCTTGAAAAACACTTTACAGTTGTGCAATGGGATAGGCGCGGAGCAGGAAAATCGTATACAAGAAATATCCCTCCTATAGAGAGCATAAATACCCGGCAGGTAGTAAACGATGCCTATGATTTGATTGATACATTGCGGCACAGATACGGGAAGAACAGGATTATTCTGGTAGGTCATTCGTACGGAACATATCTGGGAAGCATTATGGTAAATGAACATCCGGAATTGTTTTCCTGCTACGTCTCGATAGGGCAAGTTGTAGATGATGGTAAAGCTGCAGTTATTCAGGAACGATTCATTCGTGAGCAAGCGATAGAACATAACAGGCGCGATATTATTGATGCATTAAACAATCCCCGTAAACCAAGTTTTGAAAACTGGCTTTTTGAATTCGGGGGTGAATTAAAACACCATAAATCATTTATGCCATTGATATGGTCGGGGTTATTTGCTCCGGAATATACATTAAAAGATGCCATGAATGTGGCCAAAGGTTCCGGGTTTAATTTGAAGTATATGAAAGAGAATGTATTGGATAGCAGTATCTACTTTAAAATCAGAAACTATAAGGTGCCTGTTTATTTCTTTGTTGGCACCAATGACTATACAACTCCTGCGGAATTAATAACGGAATATTATCATATCATTCAGGCGCCGGAAAAAGGAATAATCCGGTTTGAAAATTCCGCACATTTCCCATTCTATGAGGAACCGGAGAAGTTTTGCAACGAATTGATAAAAACTGTAAGACCTGAGATTCGTGAGTAAGTATATATCCAACCTGATTTTGTCGTTAAATGCAGAAGTAAACAATACAATCGCAATTATCGGTTGTAGAAAGCTAAAAGACTAGAAGGAAAACATAGGTGTAATCCAAATTGTTATTTTAAAAGAGTCAGACCATTTAAAGGTTCCCAAAATGGGGATATGGTGGGTTAATATTACTCTATTCTTTAAAACAACCCATTATGGTACTTACAATTCCTGCTTATTTTGAGCAGATTGGCAAGGACAGATTTATACAAATCGTGGGATGTATAATTCCTGCCTGGGCACTGCTTATGATTGTTCTGGAACGTCTTCTTCCCTATACGAAAGATGTTAAACTTTTCAGAAGAGGTTTCTGGATGGATCTCGTATGGTATACCTTAATCCAGAGCAAAATATTACAAATCATTATTTTTAACTATATTATTCTGAATTTAAAAAACGCTTTCGGATTAAGCAATTATGGACCGTTAAGTCATTGGAATTACTGGCTGATTATCGTATTGTTCCTGGTAA
>DATBXH010000920.1:0-3274 GCA_036514375.1 Bacteroidales bacterium
AGAAGAATACCAGGATCAATTTCATTGCCAATCTGAATCATTTCCGGTGTAAGATTCTTATTCACCAGATAATCCAGGACAGACGCCGTATAATGATACACCGAATCGCTCAAAACGTTTAAAGAAAGTCCCTGCCATACCAGTGGTATTATTTGGTGAGCCGGATCCGCCCATGTATCTGAGTAATGCAAATCAAGACACACTTTCATTCCAGCCTGCCTAGCTCTGCCTATCGTTTTTGCAACATCGGCCAAACCGCAATAACCCGGTTTGTTGTATTGATTATATCCGCCGGCAGCTTCGGGATCGTGAAACAATCGTACCCTGACAACATTACATCCATGGTTCTTAAAAATCACAAAAGGGTCTCTGATTAAATTACTGTCTTTATAAGTTGCGCCATAATCTTCCACCATATTCACAGCCGACAAATCTGCGCCAAAATAAAACTCCGGAGTTTCGGTTTGCCGGGGATAAGTTTTGCCTTTGCTGCATGAACCGCAGGAGATAATCATAAAACCAGCAAAGAGAAGAAAAGAAAATAACCAATTTTTATTTGTGAAAACCATAAGCTTTTGCATATCAAAACATAATAAACAAGTGAATAAAAAGATAGCAGGTAAACAAGGATATTTCCCGTTGCCGGTTTAAAACCGGCAACGGAGAAATATCTGCTAACTGACTACTACCTATATTTAGAACGGACAAAACAATATAATCTACCGGTACTTTTATTGCTATTGTACCGTAAAAGTAGCTGTCTGAAAATTGAAAGTCAGTTTGTAAGTTGCATCAGCGGCTGGTGTAACAAACTTTTTACTGCTCCAGTTATAGGAGGAACCATTCCCATCCCACACAAAACTGCCGCCATTAACTACATCCGCAGGATTGACAGACGGATCCAAACGATAGCAGGGCGTCCAGTTTACACCGTTCACATCGGTGATCAGTTCGTATTCCTTTCCTCCCAATAAAGCTATGGTTAAGGTAAAAGTAGTAGCATCAACCTGGGTAAATTTCTGTGTGTCTGGAAATGGAGTGACCCATCCGGCTGGTATAGCGGCACCAGTAATATACAAAGCAGAAGGCACGGCAATTTTTGGAGGTGAACTTACATTGGTCACCCTAAAGGTAGCTGTCAGAAAATCAAACGTCAGTTGATATGTTGCATCGGCAGGTGGCGTCAAAAATTTCTTCGTGCTCCAGTTATAGGGAGAACCATTCCCATCCCATACAAAACCACCACCATAGGCAACATCCGCCGGGTTGACTGAAGGATCCAGACGATAGCAAGGAGTCCAGTTCGAACCGTTTACATCAGTTATCAGTTCGTATTCTTTTCCCCCAAGCAGAGATATGGTCAATGTAAAAGTAGTAGCATTAACCTTCGTAAATTTCTGATTATCGGGAAATGGAGTCACCCAACCTGCTGGTATAGTAGCACCGGTAATATATAAGGCCGAGGGTACTGCTATTTTAGGTGTAATGTAAGGGGTAGCCTGCATCTGATAAACGTTTGACACAAGGGTATCAGCATTAAAGAAGATTGATCTGATACGAACATAAACATTATTCGCAATACCAGGTGAACAATCCATGGATAACAAAATCGCATTCAGATCATACCCTCTGAAGGTGGTATCAAGTTTATTTCCCACTGTAATTACTTTGGGTTTATTAAAATTCCCGGCAGTGTCAATTTCAATCAGGTAATTTCCAACGAGTGATCCATGGCTAAGATCGGACAGGTACTTAGGATCGGTCCAGGTAATTTTCAGCACCGATTTTGCAGAATCGCTTTTCGATAGTTTAATGGCGTGATTGGCCGAAGTATCAAGTGAAGTCGAGAGCACTGGTGCCACGCCGTCCTTTGTCTGCACCTTCAGCAAGTCCTTCTGGCAGGAAGAAATACAAGCCAAAACAGCAAGTAGGACAAGCAGTTTTCCGGCGAAGAAGCGTAATATATGCCACAGATAAGTTCTGGAGTGTTCAGCAATAATCCTTACCGGTTTTTCTTTCCGTGTATATGTATTGAAAAATGAGCGTATCATGGTCTTTCTTTTTTATTTGGTAAAAGATTGATTAATACCCTGAATTTTGTTTCAGATTCGGGTTTGCCAACAGGTCTGAAGTTGGAAGAGGAAAAAGATTGTATTTTCCATCAACTGCTGTTCCGGAAAGGACTCCTCCCTTCCAGGCCCAAAGATAACTGGCAGTAACAAACCTATTATAGCGTATTAAATCCGTTCTGCGGAAACATTCCCAGTATAATTCCCGGGCTCTTTCATCCAGTATAAAATCCAGATTCAAATCCGCAGAAGTTATATTGCCGGCAGTGCTGTTCGGATCATTGGCATAAGCCCTGCCCCGCAGTTTATTAATATAAGCGAGCGCTGTATTAATATCTCCTCCGGAACCATGCCGCAATACTGCCTCAGCATAAATCAGATATATTTCGGCAAGACGGAAAAGAGGAAAATCAATGTCGCTGATATTGTTATAACTGTTATTCTGCACAAAAGCCACCCCTGCCCGCGAAAGATTTCGGTATTTGTAGGATGAATAGCCATTGGTTGAGATAGCCAGTTGATCGACGTTCAATGTTTGACCTTTTGTCCAGAATTCTCCCCGTTTATCAACGGTAGTATCCGTTGTAGGAAATAGCTTGGGTATGGATTGCGTGAACCGGAAGGAATTCCAGGTATCGCTCATTCCATTTACTTCCTTGGGCACGCCGGCTGCTCCCAATGCCAGGTAGTTTGTACCTCCCCAGGTTATTTCGTTAGCATTGTCATAATTGGCCGTAAGTATAAACTCCGAAGTGTTCAGGTAATTATCAGCCAGCATCAGCCAGCCATAATTGGTAACCAATGAATATCCAGCATCAATTATCTTTTTACAATAGGTAATGGCATCCGTATAATGTTCGGTGCCTGTATAAACCTCTCCATTCAGGTACATTCTTGCCAGAAGGGCCCAAACAGCAGCCTGATCGGCTCTTCCATATTCATTGGATCGGGGTGCAGCCATTGTACTCTCAATAGTTTTTAGTTCCGATTCGATATAAACAAACAGATCATTCCGCTTAATTTGTTTGGGGATGTCTCCTGCAGCAAGAGTAGATTCGGTTGCAAACGGAGGATTTCCGTAAAGATCCATCAGTACCCAGTAATAATAAGCTCTTAGATAACGGGCTTCCGCAGCATATTGACGAATGGCATCAGCATCAATACCCGAAAAGCCTCTCTTCCCGATATTCGATTCCGACGACTCG